>CAYTDH010000085.1:0-12705 GCA_964436325.1 uncultured Tangfeifania sp. | reverse complement strand
CAGGAACAGATAGAAATCAGCAACGAATCGGCGGTATTGCCGGTATTGAGCCAGCGGATTCCCGGAATGTTTGTCACCGAAAAAGGGGTAACCGGATTTGGGGTAGCCAGTGGTTCGGCCGGACAAATAAGCATGCGGGGTGTGGGGGGGACAGCACCCAACACTCAGATTCTTGTTTTAATTGACGGCCATCCCCAGTTTCAGGGGCTTTTCGGTCATCCACTGCCAGATGCCTATGTCTCCTCCGATGTGGAAAAGGTGGAGGTCATCAGAGGCCCAGCCTCCATCCTTTACGGGTCCAACGCCATGGCGGGTGCCATCAACATTATCACAAAAAAACAGAAAAAGCAGGGGTTTACGGGAAATGCAAAGCTATCCTATGGCTCATTCAATACGCAGAAATATATGGCCAGCGGAGGTTACAAAGACGGACCATTCAGTATTTTTGCCTCGGTAAACCACAACCGTACCGACGGGCACCGGGACACATCGGAATTTAAAATTGTGAACGGATTCCTCAAAGCAGGTTATGAGATCAATGATAAAGTAAGCATCATGGCAGATGTGAGCATTGCCGATTTCTCTTCACAGGACCCCGGGACCATTTACAATCCCGCATTTTTTGGAATCGATATCCTGAGGGGGAAAACCTCCCTTGGGGTTAAAAATCAGTTCGACAAAGCGGAAGGAGGATTGATTGCATTTTATAACTTCGGGAATCATTCGTTTACCGACGGCTGGGAATCGGAGGATTACCACGCAGGGGTAAGCCTTTATCAGGGCTTCGAGCTCTTCCGGGGCAACAGGATCACCCTGGGAGCGGATTATAAAACCGTTGCAGGAATCGCCAACAGCGGAGTGCCGGGAGGAGCTGACAAATGGCATGATGTTTCAGATTTTGCCGGATACTCCTATATTCAGCAAACCCTCTTCGAAAAAGTTATTTTAAGTGCCGGACTGAGGATGGAAGACAACTCGATGTTTGGTTTGGAAACCGTACCCCAGGCAGGCTTCTCCTATCTGGCGTCAGAGAGAACTACGCTGAAAGGCTCGTATTCCAAAGGGTTTAGAAGCCCTTCCCTCATGGAACTATTCCTTTTTGCTCCCAATCCCGACCTGGAGCCGGAGCGCCTCGAAAATTTCGAACTAAGCATGAGCCAACACAGCAGGGACAGAAGCTTGCGCGCGGAGCTAACCCTTTTTGCAATTGAAGGAAAAAATACCATTGAAGTCAGGCCGAACGATGTGCCTCCGCCCCCTGTAAAAAGACAAAATGTGGGTTCGTTCTCTAACAAAGGAGTGGAAATGGAGATCAACTGGAGGGCAAACCATCACTTTCGTTTCTCCTCTAATTACAGCTACCTTCACCTCGACAAGCCGCGTCTGGCAGCACCGGAACACCAGTTTTTCCTGGAGGGTGTTTATACACAAAACAAATTCAGGGCAAACCTTTCGCTGCAGCAGATTTCCGGACTGTACACCTTTACCGGCGAACCTGAACCCCTGAGCGAGGATTACAGCCTGATAAACCTCATGCTTTCCTATAAAATCTCACCTTATATGGAATGGATGGTATCGGGAAAAAACCTGCTGGACCAGGAATACTCCATCAATTATGGCTATCCCATGCCGGGAATGACTTTTTTTACCGGAATCAATTTATCGCTGTAAAACGTGAGCCAACTTAATTCCGGTTATGGAATTCACTTCTGAAGGAGGTACGTACACAGCGGAATCCGATATACGATTTCGCTGTGTCCTGGTATTCATAGGTACGGGTTGAGGTACGAATAAAATAAGCAATGTCTTTCCAGGATCCTCCCCGGATGACTTTTCGTTTCATCACAGGTGGATCATCGGGCAAGGCATTGTATTGCAATTCGGGGTTGAGGTCATTCATCACATCATACGCAGCTTCAAAAAAAGCTGTACTTGTCCACTCAGCCACATTGCCGGCCATATCATATAGTCCGAAATTATTGGGATCAAACTGACCGACCCTCATGGTCTTGGTGGTTGTAGGACTGTCGGAGACATAATTTCCCCTCAGGGGTTTGAAATTGGCCACAAAACATCCTTTTACATTCCGGGTATAGTAACTGCCCCAGGGATAAAGGGTGTTGTTTAGTCCCCCGCGGGCAGCCCTTTCCCATTCGCTCTCAGTGGGCAAACGGTAATCATGGGCCGGTGTTTCATTCAAACGGCTGCTGAAGTTATTCTTCAACTCCGTACGCCAGTGGCAAAAAGCACGGGCCTGTTTCCAGGTTACTCCCACCACCGGATAATCGTCGAAAGCCACATGAGAAAAGTATTTCATGGTAAAGGGCTCGTTATAGCTATAGGTAAAATCCCTTACCCAGCATAGGGTGTCGGGATAAACCGGAATCCGCTCCTGCATCAGAAAAGCGCGCCGGTTATTAACCGGTACCACTTCTCCCTGTTGATTAAGAACCGTACCTTCATACTCTCCGGTTTGAAAATTATAACGGTTTTGATTTCTCGCAGCCTGTGCATAATCAATCCAGTGATAGTCGTATATAAGTTTTCGCGAATCCACCTCCCTGCTAAACGCCATTCGTTCTTCTTCGGGGATGTAAAGCTCCTCCATGGCCATCTGGTAATCGGGATCATCCCACTCAATGCGTTCATCCCATTGGATTAAAGGTTCATCCAGCGGAACCCCATTTTGGTCCTCGGTTATCAAATATTCCGGATAAGTTTGTCCGAGCAGCCTTCGGGCGATGGAATCCCGCACCCAGTGGACAAACTGACGGTATTCATTGTTGGTGATTTCAGTGTCATCCATCCAAAAAGATTCCACTGACACTCTTTTGGATTTCTCCGGGTTTTGCAGAGCCTCTTCATCGGAGGGGCCCATCACAAAAGAGCCCCGCTCGATATAAACCATACCAAAGGGGGAGGGCTCAAACCAATTCTCGGATTTCCGTTCGCCTCCCGGAAGAAATTGCACAATTTCATTCCTGCATGAATGGAAAAGCAGTCCGGAGCCCAGAATAATATAGATAATTGCCCTTCGCATGTTCACGCTTTCAAATTCCCTTTCCTTTTTGGTGGTAGTTGTTCTGGTTTACAGTGCAAAAAAGCCTTATGAAACCCACAAGGCTTGAAAAAAAATCGTTTAAAGGAGCCATTAATACTCCCACAGGTCCTGTTCAAAATTAAAAATCTCCTCTTCAATTCTTTTGGACTCAAGCATAGCGTCCCTGCCCGTCAGGTAGGTATTGATGTCACGATTGTCATAAACATTGGACTCTTTGACCACATAGCTGTTGAAAAACCGTTTAATGAACAAATCATCAAAAGACATGGATTGAGCCTGGTTATAAGGATTCATCACCAGATTCTTGGCCAGCAGATCACGTGCTTCCGGATAATAAACCCAAAATACTTTTTGCCGCTGAACTTCTCCCGAAGGGTCATTTTCGCGAACAAATTCCCTGATGGGGCAAATACCAATAATCCTGACGTTCAATGCAGAAGCCTGTTTATCAAAATACCACTCCTCTTTTATCATGTACTGTTTAATCTCATTGGTCCGTATCTCACCCTCAATAACCACCTCTCTTCGCTCGCCGGTATCAAAATCAATGGTCTCTTCCGTGGTTTGCTCGGCACCAAAAGATTCCTGAACCTGATCAAAAGTCATTGGGACTTTAAAATCATCATCGAGACGTGCATCGTAAGGGGTAATCTGGCCATTTTTTATTCCTTCCAGGAGCAGTGAAATCAGGCTTTGTCTGTTATCCATCGGCGTGGTGGGATAATAGAGCGTAAGGTTCATTTTCTCGCGCAAATCGATGATTCGCCAGATTTTGGTAGACCAAAACACATCGGCTTCACGCACCTGCGGTAAAGGCATTGGTTTTTTCTCACTCACATTGGTCGATTTATATGCTCCGTTGACAATTTGGGCCTGTGCTTGCTGCCCTGTCAGAGAAAAGCAAAAAATAACGACTCCGAGATAAACAATTAACTTTTTCATTTCTAACGTATTTTAAACGCGATTGGATCGAGATCGCGCGTTTCGCCATCGTCACCAACAGCCTTAATGTTTGCGATATAAATTAAATTATCTGGATTCAACCTTCTGAACTGCTCCTTCTGTTCTTCGGTAAAGCGGTTCGATTGGGATTCAAATATATTCACATAACCTCCTCCGGTGGAAACCTGCACATTAAATTGTGTTACCGTATAACCAAAATCAAAATCAAAATCTTCCAGAACAGCCATAACACCCTCTTCCACCAGAAGCCTCTCTTTGCGGATGTTCCCACTGGATTGACCGGCGACCTGGGCCACAGGATCAGGAACTCTTTTCACCCGCCAGTCGGTGGTACCAATAAGTCTCCGAGCTCCTCCAATATTGGCATACACACTAACGGTCGTTCTTCTTCCCTGCTCATCGAGTTCATCCGGTCTGATAATATATTCATCGCCTCTTTCACTTATGGTCCCGTTGGTCATTTCAACTTCCAGGTTTTCATGGGGTATTCCTCCGCCCCCAATATCGAAAGGATTATCAAGGCCACGGTAAAATACATTCATCCGGGTAGCCGACATGGTCACACTGGGTTTGGTGACCTGATATTCCTGCTCAAAGGGATAATTCCGGACAATACCCGCCGGGGTTTTATATTGAATAAGCCCGCTCCAGCTAAAGGTTCCGGGTTCGTTGGCCTGGACACGATAAGTGGCTTTCCCGTCCTGTACAGGAACCTGGCGGTTATTGATAAGAATACGGGGTTGCTGGGTGGTGTCCTCGGCCGCCAAAAATACCTCAGCAACATATTCCTCCCCTTGCAAAACAAGATTGGAGTTGGGAATCACACGGGCTCCCAGTTTATTGAACTTAAACGAACCGGCATCTATCTGGGCAAATAAATAGTTTATCAGATTGGCCTCTGAATTTTTTACATCGATCTGAATTTTTGAAAGCAGCGTCAAAATAGCCACCAGGGGTTTATTTTCAAAATGTTCGGTTTCCCAGGACCTGCTTTCCCCTCCTTCTCGTAAGTTCACAGGAGGATCAGAAGTATCAAGGGCTTTCCGGATTGTATTTTGCAGTTCAACATCGTCTTCTTCCACCAGGGCTACCATATTTTCCCTGAACTCAACTAAACGCTCTTTAAGCAGGGTGGCATTCCCCTGGGTAATCAGATATTCCGAAGGAGAATTCAAATCATCTTCCTTATTCAGAATAAGCGTATCCCCCTCTTCTGTAACCAGAAAAAAATCATCGGGCCCCAGAGGATTCTCGCTGGTCAACTCCTTACACCCCGAATCTCTGACAAGATTTTCTTTCAACAGAGCAATATAGGAATACAACCCCGAGGTCATTTCCCGTACCTCATCTGCTTTTTCTTTCCATTCCCTGACTTTGGTCTCATTCTCCGCATAAGCCTGCTCAAAAGATGCATACACCTGTTCATTCTTCATCTCCACCGTCTGCAAGGTCTCAATAAGGCTGGAGTCCACAACCTGAAAGGCTTCCAAAACCTCAGCCGCAACATTAAGTGCCAACATTGCAGTCAGGACAATGTACATCATATTTATCATTTTTTGCCGCGGAGTTTCCGGACAATTCTTTCCACCCATAATGCTACTTCTTAGTTTTACTTCTTATAACTCATAGCACCCAACATATTTCCATAGATGGTATTAAGCGCTTCCAGATTCTTGTTCAACAGTTCAGCATTTTCCTTGTACTTCTGCAGTTCAGATACCGAAGACGTCAATATTTCATTCATCTGAGATAAATCTTCACTGAATTTCCGGCTTGCTTCAAACTGGTTTTTGGTACCTTCAAGCTGCGTTTCAAAATTTTGATTTAAGGCATTGATATTTTGATTCAGTTTTTCAAGGTTGGTTGAATACTGCCGGGAACCCTCTCCAATATTTTTCATTTCCTCCGACAAAGAAGCCGAAGCTCCGTTAATGGTCTGGGAAATCATCTTCCCTGTTTCAGCAAGCCTGGCGGAAAATTCCTCGCTGCCCTGCTTTAACATTTCCATGTTCCCTTTTCCCGATTCCGCAAGCTCTTCCGAAGCCGAAGTATACGATTCTACCAACTTATTCACAGATTGATTTATCGAGTCGTTGGCACGCTTATTAATTTCGGCCATCGAATTCATCGAATCCGATGCAGAACTCAGGTTTTTAACATACATGTCAGTGGCCAGGGTGGCCGATGAGATATCGCTTATACCCCGTGCCGTATCGGACAGTTCACTGAGGCTTTTGCCTACTTTATCCAGCAATTCGGGTGATAAATCAGAAGAAGACAACAACTGGTTAAACCCACCCTTTTTATTGGTTTGGTTCAATTCATCCAGTTCCATCACCCCATATTCTTCACGAAGTTCGGGATAAACTTTCCCCCAGTCGGGCATATCAAGCGGCGGCTCAAAAGCAGACAAAAAGAAAATAAAAGCTTCCGTTATCAACCCAATCGTCAAAAGAAGTCCTGAGTATTCCCAGTGCTGCAGCTTAAAAAGGGCTCCAAGCATAACAACAGATGCACCCCATCCATAGACATACCCCATGAATGTCTTCCAGCGTTTTGTTTTAAATATTTCCCCCAGATTCATATCTTTAATGGTAAAAAAGTTTGTTTTCAAGTATTAATTAAAATCTTCTCCAAAAGTAGACCGCACGCAACGAAAGCCAATATACGATTTTGTGGAATCCTGATATTCATAGCTTCTTGTAGATACCCGGGTGAAGTATGCAATGTCCTTCCAGGAGCCTCCCCGAATCACTTTGCGTTTCATCACCGGCGGATCATCCGGACGGGCATTGTAGGTAAATGTTGGATTCAGGTCGCTGAAATAATTGTAGCCGGCTTCATCATAGGCGGTCTCCGTCCATTCGGCCACATTCCCCGACATATCGTACAAGCCAAATTCATTGGGTTCGTAGCTTCCCACTTTCATGGTGGTTATCCCGCCATCTTCGGAATAATTTCCCCGCAGGGGTTTAAAATTGGCCAGAAAAACCCCGTCTTCGTCACGGGCATAATACCCCCCCCACGGATACATGGAGAAGTCTTTTCCACCACGGGCTGCATATTCCCACTCCACCTCTGTGGGAAGCCGGTAAGCCTGCACAGTGGGCTGATTTCTGGAGGTCAGGTAACGGGTATGTATTTTGGTTCTCCAGTTGCCAAAAGCCATCGCCTGCTTCCAGGTAACACCCACCACAGGGTAATCATCGAAACCGGGATGCCAAAAATAACGTGTGGCCCAGGGTTCGTTAAACGAATAGGTAAAATCCCTGATCCAGGCCAGCGTATCGGGATAAACATGAACCCGGTCATTTAAAATGAAATCCGACCGGTTTTCAATAGGCCTTAACTCCCCTTCACTGTCATAAACATTCCCTTCATAACGCTGTGCATCATAGTCATACCTGTTGGACCGCTTAGCAGCCTGTTGAAGATCTATCCACCAATACTCATAAACAAGTTTGCGGCTGTCAATCTCCCTTCTTCCGAAAAACTGATCCTCTTCAGGCATGTAAAGGTCCTGAAGAGCCATTTGGAAATCGGGATCATCCCATTCAATCTTTTCATCCCAGTTAATCGATGGTGGATCAATAGGAGTTCCTTCCCGGTTCTCCGTTATTAAAAACTCGGGAAACTGGTCCCCAAGCATTCGACGTGCAATGGAATCTCTCACCCAATGCACAAACTGCCGGTATTCATTATTGGTAATTTCAGTATCATCCATCCAGAAGGCGTCCTGCGATACTGTTTTTGTGGGTATGCCCGACATACCGGGATCTTCATCACTGGGGCCAAGATTAAAACTTCCACGCCGGACATACACCATCCCATAGGGCTGGGTTTCCTTCCATTTAGGCCTTTTTTGTACTCCGGTAAGTTCGCCTGTTCCCGACTGGTTGCAGCCGGTAAAGCCAATAATGGTCAGAAGTACAATTGCAATAAAAAAAAGTTTTTTCATAGCTCAATATATATGGCTTACTTTATAAAAATCGAACACTCTTGTATTTCTTATTTCTGTTTCGTTCCAAATCAATCGAATAACTCACAAACAGTTCATGCGAGGCGAACCCATAATAGCCCATCGCAGAGGTCACCAGGTCAAAAGAATATCCCAATTTCAGACCATTAACCATCTCGAGGCCCATTAATAGTGCCACTGCATCGTTCACACGGTAGGAAATTCCTCCCCAAAACCGGTCGTTATAAACAATATTTGTGTTCACATCCAACTGCCATGTGGCTACATCAGATTTAAACAAGAACGAAGGTCGTAACTCAAATAACGGGTTGTTCAGCTTAATATTGTATCCTCCCATTAGATAATAATGCCTTGCCAGGTATATACTTGCAAGGTCAGCATATTTGATGGCAGCCTGGTTAATGTGGGTTACCGAAGCTCCCAAAAAATAGCGGTTGGATGTAAGATACAGGCCCCCGCCAACATCAAATGCCATCTGGCTGGTTTCCCCCTGTGGTATCGCCGGGTCGGAACCTGGCTGTGTATAATTCCCGAATTGATCCTCAGGAACCGACCACTCCCCGTTGATGCTTTTATTGTATAACCCCAGCGAGACACCCACTCCCAGGGTCCCAATGCTCAAATCACTTTTATAGGCATAATTGGCATTAATGGTTGTATTTTCTTCAAATCCCAATTCGTCACTTATTATGTTTATCCCTAATCCGCCGGGGCCTCCAAAAGCATTTATGGACGCATCAACGCTAAAAACCAATGTTTTGGGTGCTCCCGGAAATCCCTCCCACTGATACCGGTTCAAAATAATACCGCTGATTGCATCCTCTGCACCCGCATATCCGGGATTTACTCCCAGCTTGTAAAACATGTTGTTTGTAAACTGCGGATCCTGCTGGGCTAAAACTACTAAATTTGCAAATCCCAACAAAAATAGCAAAGAAATTAATTTTTTCATACTCCGTATTAGGTGCAGCATAAATAATCCTCTCAATCCAGGCTAAAGAAATAAAAAATTGTTGTTTGTAACAAACTTCCCCTGCCGTGGTAAGCAAGAACGGATGCTTTTTTTTATTATTTTGGCAATTGGTCCATTTTTTGAACGAATTTTAACCACCGCTCCGGGATTTCATTCGCCGCTGCCTGTCGGTATTCCTTTTCAGAACAAGCGACCCTTTTGGTTTCTCCGTTGACCGAACTTACTTCGTACCACCAGCGATCCGTCTCCGGATCTTCATAAAATACCAATGGCTGATCCAAATCGTTCACAGCTACTTTATACATTACCCGGTCTTCTGCAGCACAATCCCCTCTATGACAGCGAAAGGAAATTCCCTCCAGAAAATACCAGACAATTTCTGCGGCGAGCCGCGCTGATACGCCACAGGGATCATCTCCGGCAATCAGTTCAAATAAACCAAATACCTTTAACCGTTCGCTCATACCGGCATAACGGCCAAGCTGACAAGCCTCCTCCCCCCTGAGGCCATTGGGGTTCTTTTGCAAGGTTGCCGGTGCATCGGAATATTTTACAGCTCCCATATCAAAGGATAAAACATCCGTATTCCGCAGTACAGGTTCGGCAAGAAAAAAATCATCGCGGAGTTGCCCCAGCCTGAGGTGATCGGCTACCCCTACGGTCTTTTCAAGATAGCGCTCCCCGACAAGCTGTTTTTGATAACCCACCAAACTAAATTGAAAAAGATGGGGTGACTTTTTGAATATCCTTGTTAGGAAATTGGAAGCGTGAAATGATTCAATCCCCTTTTTGATGTCAAGCACCGCATCGATCACTGCCAGCGAAAAAAAGCGATCGCTGGCAAAAGCTTCGCAAATCCCAACGGTCAGGTCCTGACTGCCACCGAGAACAACCGAGATCACATTGAGCTCCCTGAAATATTCAATGACATCACGGAGGGCCAAAAAAGTTCCTTTTAGGCTGGTCCCGTGCTTTAAATTCCCCAGGTCTGCAATTTTGAGTTTACGGTCTAACATAGCCAGAGAGTAAAGTTTTTCTCTGATGGCATCAGGAGATACCGTTCCTTCTCCCTCTGGGATGTTGCTGTCAACAGGCACCCCGATAATTACCACATCAGGAGTAAAAGAGCCGGAGGTAAACAGCCGTGCTGTACTCTTCTCAATGGCCTTCCCCAGAGAGAACACCCCCGGTATTTTCCCATCCTCATGATGAAAGGAAAAATCAACAGGCTCAAAATAATCTAGCACTTCCATTCCATAATTTATTTCTTTTTTCTCGTTCTCCTCGATTTGGGTTCCGGTGCTTCGCTGATAATCTTCCGGCAATCCTCAAGCGACAACTCTTCCGCCTTTACCTTTTTGGGAATTTTATAATTTTTCTTCTTATAGGAAATATAAGGCCCCCAACGCCCGTTGAGCACTTTCAAATCGGGTTCTTCATCAAATACCCGTATGATGGCCTTCCGGTCTTTTTCTCTTTTTGCCTCAATAAGTTCAATGCCCCTTTCCAAACCAATGGTATAGGGATCGTCTTCCTTACCGAGTGAAACAAATTTGCTGTCGTGACGGACATAAGGCCCAAAACGCCCGATGCTCACTGTCACTTTTTTATCTTCATATTCACCGAGCTCCCGCGGCAACTTAAATAAATCGAGCGCTTCTTCCAGCGTAATCGTTTCGAGGTGCTGTCCACTGCGCAGACTGGCAAATTTGGGTTTTTCATCGTTTTCCTCTGAATTGCTCCCGCCTAACTGGGCAATGGGACCATAACGACCGATACGCACAGAAACCTGTTTGCCGGTTTTGGGGTCGGTTCCTAAAATCCGCTCCCCTTTCGAACGCTCTGAATGCTTTAAAACATCTTCAACCTTCCCGTGAAAGGGCTGGTAAAATTTATCGATCATCTCATTCCATACCTTCTCTCCTTCTGCAATATCATCAAATTCCTTCTCCACATGAGCGGTGAAATTGTAGTCCATGATCTCATCAAAATGCTCCATCAGAAAGTCATTGACAACCATGCCCACATCAGTAGGAAAAAGCTTGGATTTTTCGGTCCCTGTAATTTCAGTTTTCTTCTGCTCTTTAATGGAACCATTCACAAGATTTATCACCTCAAAAGTGCGTTCAGTCCCCGGCCGGTCTTCTTTGACCACATAATTGCGGTTTTGAATAGTGGTAATGGTAGGAGCATACGTTGATGGCCTGCCAATTCCCAACTCTTCAAGCTTTTTTACCAGCGAAGCCTCGGTAAAGCGGGGAGGCCGCTGTGAAAAGCGCTGGGTAGCGACGATTTGAGTCATCTGGAGTATATCATTCGCTTTCAAAGGAGGAATAATATCCTGTCCGCCTCCATTGTTCCCGTTTTCCTCATCAGTCGACTCCATATATACCCTTAAAAACCCGTCAAAAATAAGGACCTCTCCTGTGGAAACAAATTTTTCAGGCGCTGTAGACACCGATATGTTCACCGTTGTTTTCTCAAGCCTGGCATCGGCCATTTGAGATGCAATGGTTCGCTTCCAGATGAGTTCATAAAGCCGCTGCTCCTGACCGGAGCCTCCCACAGTTTCACGACTCATATCGGTGGGCCTTATGGCCTCGTGCGCCTCCTGGGCCCCTTTCGATTTGGTTTGGTACTTTCTGATTTTTAAATACTCCTCCCCATGCACATTCAGTATCTTTTGTTTGGCGGAATTGATCGCCAAATTGGAAAGATTCACCGAGTCGGTACGCATGTAGGTTATTTTCCCGTTTTCATACAATCGTTGCGCTACCGCCATGGTCTGAGAAACAGAGAATCCCAGTTTCCGGCTGGCCTCTTGCTGGAGCGTGGATGTGGTGAATGGCCTGGCAGGTGAACGCCGGGTAGGTTTCTTCGAAACATCGGAAACAGAAAACTCAGCCGTCTGGCATTTTTCAAGAAAAGCAAGCGCTTCTTCTTTAGTGGAATACCTTTTGGAAAGCTCTGCCTTCAACTCCGAAGGGTTCCCTTTTTTATCGCTGACCAGAAAAGAACCGGTCACGCGATAAGATGACTCACTTTTAAAATTGATTATCGAACGCTCCCGCTCAACAATCAGGCGAACGGCCACCGATTGCACACGACCTGCCGAAAGTGAGGGTTTCACTTTTTTCCATAAAACAGGAGAAATCTCAAAACCCACAATCCGATCAAGAACCCGGCGGGCCTGCTGGGCATTTACAAGGTTCTCATCAATCGACCGTGGATTCTCAATGGCATGCTGAATAGCATCTTTCGTGATTTCATGAAAGACGATACGCTTTGTCCGCGAAGGATCGAGCTTGAGCACTTCCTTTAAATGCCAGGCAATGGCCTCTCCTTCGCGGTCCTCATCCGAAGCGAGCCACACCGTCTCTGCCTCTTTGGCCAGTTTCTTTAACTCTGTAACAATTTTCTTTTTGTCCGGGGTAACAATATATTTGGGCTGGTAATTCTTCTCCAGATCAATTCCAAAATCTTTTTTCTGAAGATCACGGACATGCCCCATACAAGAGGTTACCAAATATCCGTTTCCCAAAAATTTCTCAATGGTTTTTGCCTTTGCCGGTGATTCAACAATAACAAGGTTTTCTTGCATACGTATTTGCTCCTTTCTGAAAAAATTTCTGCAAATTAAAGAAAATGAATCGCTAAGTTCAAAATTTCTTTCAACATTTTATTTCTATTTCTTTGATAATGAATAAATTATTTTTTTTGCAAAATATT
>CAYTDH010000084.1:2173-12719 GCA_964436325.1 uncultured Tangfeifania sp. | reverse complement strand
ATTAAGCAGCATTAGTTTTAACGGATGTTCAAACCTCCGGGTTATCGATAAATATGCATTTAGAGAAAGTTCAGTTTCTTCAGTAGATTTTACCGGCTGTATCGCATTAACCAATATCGTTGAATACTCTTTTTATGCAAATGCAATCTCAAGTCTGGATTTATCTGATTGCGCCTCACTGATTAAAATCGGGAACCGCGCATTTTATGGAAATAATTTAACCGGTTTTACTTTACCCGAACCCAATATTCCTGGTTATACCCTCTCATACTGGAAAGACGATGCGAATAACCATTATGACGGTGGCGATTTTATCTCCAATTTAAATACCAATTATAACGCCGTTTTAATTCAGGCACTTCTTGCTAATTTCTATGTTAGTGATGGTTTAGATCCATTATCCGGAGTAAGTATTGAATTACACGGATACGATACCTTGTTAACAGATGAAACGGGCCTGGCCCAATTTACTGTCATGACCAGCGACTCTATTGGATATTCGGCTAAGATGGCCGGTTACCTTACAGTTGAAGACAGCATAAAAGCACAGGATTCAGTTGCAAATGAATATATTGTAATGCTTTCCTGCTCCGACAGCACATGGCTTTATGAAACTATTTGTGAAGGTGAAATATACACTGTTGGTGATTCTTCTTACAACGAATCAGGAATATATACCACCATTTTCACGAATCAAAACGAGTGTGATAGCGTGGTAACGCTTAACCTCACAGTAAATCCTTTAAATGAAATAACGATTACTGATACAATCTGCGCAGGAGATCAGGTGTCACTCGGTAATAGTACATACGCTGAAACAGGAACATATATGCACACATTTACGAATCAATTCGGATGTGACAGTATTGCTACACTCGAACTGACAGTGCACCCTGCCGACTCGGTAATAATAAACGAAATTATTTGCGAAGGAGATATATTTATTGCAGGTGACGGCACGCAGTTAACAGACTCAGGTTCATACACCTATCAAACAGAGAATCAATATGGTTGCGACAGTCTCACAACAGTTAACCTAACCGTTTTGCCGGCAACAACAGAACTGACAGAAATAATATGTGAGGGAGAAGAAATAAGCATTGGAAGTTCTGTATACACTCAATCCGGAATTTATGCCGATACATTATTAAACCAACTGGGATGCGATAGTATTATTCACCTTCAACTGACTGTCATTCCTGAAAATACACACTTAACCACATCAATATGTGAAAAAGATTCGATGGTAGTTGGCAGTTCCGTTTATACACAAACGGGGATTTACAAGGATACCCTCATTAATCAGCTGGGATGTGATAGTATTGTCACTCTCGACCTTACGGTAAACCTTTCAGATTCAACCCATCTGGAAGAAATTATTTGTGATGGAGAAGCGGTTCAGATTGGCGACTCCGTTTATACAACCTCTGGTAATTATACAAACACACTTATTAATCAATTTGGATGCGATAGTACAGTTACATTGAATTTAACCGTAAATCCGGTGGATAAATTTGTAACTGACCAGGAAATTTGTGAAGGGGGAAGTTTTTTATACCGGGAAGAATTTTACGATGAACAGGGGACATATTGTGACACCTTTATTAACCGATATGGTTGTGATAGTATTTACATCCTTAACCTGTCAATATTTCCAGATGACCGGCTGGTTATTCATGATACAATAACTCATGGGGAAACTTATGATTTTAGAGGGATGGACTTGTCATCAGGTGGTTTGTATTCAGACACCCTTACAAATCAATTTGGATGCGACAGTATTATTTCGCTATTGCTTAATGTCTATTTCGAACCTGTCGTTTATATTCCTGACATTCCGTTTAAAACAGAATTATTAGCCGATACACTCATTAATACCAATAAAGACGATGAAATACAGGTTAGCGAAGCAAACGCTTATTCGGGATCATTAAAGGTTAATGGAAAAAATATTCAAAGTCTTACAGGAATTGAAGCCTTCGGGAATATAGACTCTTTGAACTGTTCAAACAATTTGCTCGATACGCTCGATTTAACTCAAAATTCAAAACTTGTTTTTGTTGACTGTGCAGAAAATGATTTGGTCTTATTGGATATTTCCAATCTCGGTCAGTTAGAGGTTCTCTATTGTTCAGATAATGAACTTGCTGAAATTAAGACAGATAGCAATGACAAGCTGGATGAAATGGTCTGCGAAAACAACAACATAACCAACCTTGATTTTAGTCAGAATCACAACCTAACCAGTCTGAATTGTATAAACAACATTCCACTATCCCAGCTTAATCTGAATAATGGAAACAATACTAATCTAAATGTGTTAGCTACCGGCAATCCGAACCTATTCTGCGTTACCGTTGATAACGTGGAATTTTCAAAAAATAATTGGACTGGTTACTTTGAATCTGTTGTTATTTTTAGTACCGATTGCCTGGCCCCGGATATTGCTGTTTCCAATATTAACTATTCTCACGAAAGTGTGTATCCGAACGACTCAATTACAATTTACTGGGAAGTAATAAATTTTGGAAATGCAGATGCAGTTGGAGGCTGGAATGAACGGATTTCCCTTGTTAATGAGGAGAATCAGAAATTATATTTAAACGGAAATTTGGTTTACAGCAACACATTGCCTGCCCTCGATACCATTAAACGGTCAGCAAAATTGAAGATTCCCAATATTACTTATTTCAATGGCCCCGCTAAAATAATGGCAGAACTCATTCCAACAGGTGAATTATTAAGCCTTGAAACCATTATTGCCAACAATAAGCTGCAATCAGATTCAACTGTGAATGTTAAGGAAATAATGGACTTCAATATTACAGAAGCCAGCGTATTCGAAAATTATGGTGGACCGATAAAAGGGGTAGTTCGTCGCAGTGGAAACTCGGACACAACGCTAAGCATAACGCTTTCAACTATAAGCTCCGACCTAAATCTTCCGGCATCAGTTGAAATTGCCGCCGGGAGCAATGCGGCTAATTTCAATTTTTCTATTATTGATAATGATTTATTTGATGGTATCCGGCGGGCAGAAATCGAAGCAAATGCTGCAGGTCTTAATCCTGTAAGTGACCGAATAGAAATCCTTGATGATGAAATTCCATCTCTGTCAATTTCGTTAGATCGGGATTCTTGTACTGAAGGAGAATCTCTTACCGCCACCATATCATCCGACCTTAAATTAGACACTGTTCAAACTGTACTCATTACAAACGATAAAACCGGTCAGTTAATTTTCGATTCACCAGTACTTATACCAGCGCACGATTCAATAAAACAAATAAATATTGACGTAGCGGATGATAGTAACCCGGAACTTGACCAAAGAAATATTCTACGGGTTTCTGCCAGTGGTTATCTTTCAGGCCGGGATACGCTTGTAGTGCGCGACGACGACATTCCGGAAATTGAAATTGAACTGCTTACTGATACTATCAGCGAATCAGCAGGAGAAAATGCCACATGGTTGCAGGTAAAAAGATCTGCCGACAACGATGAAACAATAAGTGTTGCACTTTCCATTGATTCTTCTAACGAGATAGAAATTCCGGAATATGTGCACTTTTTCCCGGGCGAAATGGAAAAACTTGCCGACATTGATGTACTCGATAACAATGTGGTTGATGGATTCAGAAGTATATCGATAACCGGTGCTGTATATATCCCATCCTGTAATTGTACTTCAGAGATTACAGGCACTGATACTGCCCCGATCGTTCTGGCCGACGATGACGGACCGGCTCTTAAATTGAGTTGTGATCCTGTACTTTTGGCTGAAGGACAAGTTGATCAAGGGACCCTGACAATCACTAAGAATACCCCCAGTGATATGACCCTGTTGGTTCATCTTACAACCAACCTTCCCGGAGAACTTCTGTTGCAGGATACGGTAACTATTCCTGCCGGAAGTTCTTCCGTGGAAGTTCCTGTTTATGCACGAAACGATTCAATCGAGGACGGAGAGCAAACAGTTGTTATCAGAGCGTCTGCCGATGAATATTCACCAGGAACAATAACTGTTTATACAAGCGATCAGAACAAACCCGACCTTTCATTCCGTTCATTCAACATATCGCAAACAGAACTTCCTGTTTCAAGCGTATTGGAATTCAATGCCACACTGGCCAATTCAGGTTTCTTGAAAGCACCAGCGGGTATATCGGTTTACATGTATTTATCAGCCGATAAAAAAGTAGATGCAGGAGATGTTCTTCTCGATAGTTACACCATTGAAGAAAGTATTCCCATTGGCGATTCCGTTAAAATGTGGGAACTGTTAACGATGCCGGCAACAGTTGGCGATTATTATTTAATCCTTAGTGTAAATCCGAATGAAACGGTAAGTGAGTTGCTTTACACAAACAATGTATCGCAAGCGATTCGTGTTAAGATTCAATCTGCTTACACAATAAGTGCAATTGTTGATGAAGAAGCATTTACTTCTGCAAAAGCCATTACAATTCATGGATCAGCAATCATGACAGATTCTTCTCCGGCAGCAAATAAAGAAGTGGAGGTTTATGTTATTACACAAGGAATTCGCAGAACGGTTAGTGCTACAACTGATGAATCAGGGAATTATACAGCTATCTTCGAGCCCGGGGAAAACGAAACCGGACACTATATTGTAGGAGCCTGTCATCCGGATGAAGACCTTTCTGTAATGCAGGATGACTTTAACATTATGGGATTTGGACGGACATCGAACGACTGGCTGGTTTGGTATCTGCAAAAAGGGGAAACCATTAGCGGTTCATTTACCATTCAGAATTACAGCAATGCCGCATTGACTAATTTATCACTCAATCTTCCTTCAACACCCGTTGGATTTGAATTTTCCTCAAATACAATTTCGGTTCTGGAAGGGAACGGAAAGGCCACTTTCAATTTCTCAGTCAGCGGTAATGAAGTGACAAAGGGCCTTGATTACCTTCAAATCCCAGTTGAAATAAGTTCTGATCAAGGCGTAAATTATCAATTTAAAGCCCTGTATTTCTGTCAGGCTAAGGAAGGTTTGTTAAAAACTGAACCGGTGAGCCTGGAGTCTTCGTTCACAAAAGGGAAAATCCGTTATATCGAATTCTACGTTTACAATGCCGGAGCCGGAAATTCAGGAGAAGTTACTATTTCATTGCCCGATATTGACTGGATGTCAATGGCATCATCAGCAGTAATTGAAAATATTGCTCCGGGAGAAAGTTCTAAAGTAACACTTCGTTTACAGTCAACCCAAAATACGCTTTTAAACTATCCGATGACCGGAAAAATTGCCATTAATGCAAGCAATTGCGATGGACTTGCACTTCCATATCACATGGAATGCGTTTCGGAAGAAACCGGCAATTTACTGGTTGACGTTGTGGATGAATACACCTACAATACAGAGGAAGGACCACACCTTGCCAATGCGCATGTTAATGTTAGTAATCCCTTTACCGGGGAAATTGTAGGTGAAGGTTACACCAATTCCAATGGATTAATAGAATTTACAGATATTCCGGAAGGAGAATATATTTTGCTGGTTGAAGCAATAAATCATGATGGTTCACGACAAGGCATTACAATAAATCCGGGAAAAACAACAGAAAAACTTGTTTTTATCAGTTTTCAGGCCATTTCTTACAATTGGACGGTTGTACCAACCGAGATTGAAGATGAATACCAGATCGAACTCAATATCGAATTTGAAACCAACGTTCCAAAACCGGTTGTAACGCTTGACATACCTCCAGAAATGCCTGTTTTAGAGACAGGAGAAACATTCTCTTTCATGGCCACACTAACAAATCACGGATTGATCACAGCTGAAGATCTTGACCTTGGATTTCCTGCCGATGATGCGGAATATGAATTTATTTTTCAAGATAAAAAGTACAACATTCCAGCAAAGGAATCACTTCAGATACCGGTTGTGATGCAACGAAAAGTTGATCTGAAATCAGCAGGTATCCCTGCGATCCGCTCGGTAAGCAAAGAAGCTTCAGGTCAGCATTGCTACGATGTTAGTGATTATGAATACGGATGGCAATGCGGGCCAAATAAAAAATATGAAATGTACAAAAAGCCATTTACCTATCGCAGGTGTGACGATAATAGCAATGACGATGATGGAGACGACGGAGGTGGAACATTCCCGGGTGATACAGATATAAATACGCTTTTGGCAAACGTTGGAAGACAAACACCCGTTCCTGTTATTCTCGGAGAAATGGGGATGGCATTACCCGGACTTGGTGGTGTGGCAGAAGTGATAGCAGCCAACAGCGGAACCAGTGGTTATGATCCAACAAGCACAGATGCTGCTTGCGAACCTTGTTTGACAGAAATAGCCAAGTTTGCTGTTGGAAAATTAATTCCCGGTGCAGGGTTAGTGCTAAACGCCAGCTCTTGTTTTGATACCTATAATAAAGACGACGCATCCGAAAAAGAAGTTTTTGATTGCTTGCTATCGATGGCACCTTCTGCCTTTAAAGAGGAATTGGAAAAAAAGCTGAGCCTTGTGGGAGATATAAACAGCCTGATAAATATTGCAATTACATGTTATGGAGATCCACCAGGAATGATTACGAAAAGTGCATCTGAGCTGAAACCCGATATGCCCCCTTTATTAAAACAAGCTGTACAGGATTTAATGTATGTTGAATTAATAATGGATGCCCAGACAGAATGGCAAGATGAATTCTGGGGGCCAGTTAATTGGCAAACAAAAGAAAACTTATCAGAACTGGCAAAAGAAATAGAACCCTTTGTGAATAATCACCATAAATTCTCTGAACTTAACATCCGTGAGATCAAATACGCTCTATTAAATACAGATATCAGTCCGGAAGAAATCGATACATTCACTACAAGATGGAACAATACAATTGATGCCTGGAACGACGATGTTTTTGAACCAAATAATTTATATCCTGACATTTTGGATGGCAGTATTGCGGAGAACTATATCGAAAAAACAAATACCGTAAATCAATACATGGAGAGTCGGGGATTTTTAACTGTTCATGAATTATTCGATGATGCAGCAACAGTGCTTAATGAACAAATTGAAGACCATCAAAACTCGGTTTGTGCATCTGTTAAGTTATCGATAAGTCAGAAGCTGGTAATGACCCGGGAAGCTTTCAGAGGTACTTTAACCCTTAATAACGGGCACGAAACCTCACCCATCGAAGAATTTGAACTCAATCTTGAAATTAAAAATGAAAGTGGTGAATTGTGCAACGATCTCTTTCAGATTGAAACCGAATCGCTTTTGCATTTAACAGCATTAGATGGAACGGGAACACTTCCGGCGATGGAAAGTGGCACGGCAGTCATCCTGTTTATACCAGAGAAAGGAGCGGCTCCTGCCGTCACACAGAGTTATTCTTTTGGAGGAACCATTTCCTATCTCGATCCTTTTACTTTTAATACTGTTACCAAAACATTGTTCCCGGTAACGTTGGAAGTACACCCAAGTCCGGATTTGTATCTGCACTATTTCATGCAACGTGATATTTTAGGCGACGATCCGCTTACTGTGAACATTACCGAGCCAATAATCCCCGGAGAACTTGCACTAATGATTGAAAACAACGGATACGGAGATGCTGAAAATGTTCGTATTGAGTCGGCTCAGCCTAAAATAACAGACAATGAAAAAGGTTTACTCATCGATTTCCAACTGGTTGGTTCCAATCTTCAGGGAGAACCTGCAAATCTGGGCCTGATCAATATTGATTTTGGAACAGTTCCCGCACAGGAAACCAGGTTAGGACAATGGTGGTTTACCAGCAGTCTGCTTGGCCACTTTGTGAATTACGAAGCCAAATTAACTCATTTGGATAGCCGGGATAATCCGAACCTGAGTCTTGTAAGTGGCGCCGAAATGCATGAGTTGATTAAAAGCATCTCCGTTTATGGAGCGCTGGATGACGGAATCTCCGATTTCCTTGTCAATGACATTCAGGATATCAAAGAAACACCGGATGCCATCTATTTGTCGCAGGGAAATTTAGTTTTTGATGTATATGAATCAACCGACGGGAATTTTGACCAACCCGTTTCTGCTCCTGCATTCACCAACACACTCTCCGTTTCTCCACAATTTAGCGGGTGGAACTATCTGAAACTTGATGATCCTGGCAATGGTAAATTCAAGATAGCGGAAATCACCCGAAACAATGATGGAACCCATATACCTTTAACCAATGCCTGGCTGACATATATTACCATGCCGGATGGTAAAGAGCACATATACGAAAACAAGTTTCATATTGTCGACGAGTTTGAGGATTTGACAGATCAAAGTTATACTATTGTTTGGGTTCCGGTTGATACCGATTCTCTTGAGGTAATAGAAATTAAAAATGTGCCTGAACAAACACTCACAACTCCTCTTCAGGAGCTTACTGTAGTATTCAATAAAGAAATAGATCCGGCTACATTTACTTTTGAAGATGTAACATTTCAACTTGAAAATGGCCAGAATATTTCCGATAATTCAATCGTCATTAATCCGGTAAATGCTTATACATATCAACTGAACATTGCTGCATTAGCGATAGAAAATGGCACATACAGTCTTACCCTTAATACCTATAATATAAATGATTTTACCGGAAGTTCCGGGTACAATTCCAAAACAATTTCCTGGTCACAGTATCTGACAGTACCGGCAATTAAAGAATTTAGCGATGCCCCTTCGTCAGTGACCAACGAGGTATTCAATGCTGTTCAAATCGAATTCAACATGGAAATTGATGCGACAACATTAACAGGCGACAACATAAGTCTCGAACGCAATGGTATTGCTCTTCCTGTTACTTTGTCCGTTCAGCAAATGGATGAAAGTTTCATTCATTTTAAAATAACCGGAATATCATCTGCACTTACTGAAGACGCAGAATACAAACTGGTTATTGATCTTTCAAGCATCCGCTCGCTTACAGGTGTTTATGGAATAGCGAAACAATTTGTTGAATGGCAAACAGATACTACTCCGCCTGAAATTATATCTCTTGATGAATTAAATAGCCAGAAACTGGATGCTCAACATGTCCCCGGAGTTCAAATTGTTTTCTCTGAACCAATTTCTGAATTTACATCAACTAATTTTGAACTCCGGAGGGGAAATACACTTCTCGCAACTCCAAATATAACTGTTCGTAAAGTGTCTGAATCAATATATAAACTGTCAGGATTTGATACCCTTACAACCAAAGAAGGAAGTTATGGTTTAAAAACTCTAACAGAGCAGCTCAATGATTTAGCTGGAAATGCCGGTGTACAGCCTAATAGTAAAAATACCCATTACTGGCAGGTAGATCGGACTCCACCACCACCGGTAACCGATTTGCGTATTGAACCGGACCTGGGCGCAAGTGATATGGACCATATCACATCAGGGGATATTTCTTCTATATCAATGGTTGTAAACGAGGACAATACCTCCATTTCACTATTTGAAACAAATGGCTCAGATAACACACTCATGTACCAATCGGAAAACGTGGATTCCGGCCCGTTGGTTATTCCTGTACAATTTTCAACTTCAGGACAAATAAGTACAAAAATTGTGTGTGCCGACAGTCTCGAAAACCAGAGCTCTGTCCCATTCGGAATATATAGAGATAACACTGATTTACAAGCTGAAATATCCGGAGCACTGCTTGCCGAAACCAGTGCACATCCTGATTCATTACTGGTTGAATTTTCTGATGATATTAATCAGGATGATTTTACAAACACATGCCTCTCACTAAAATACAACGCTATTTCTATTTCATCTGAAAATATTTCAATTAATTATATTGATAAGAGAAGGTTTTCACTGAAAGGATTAAGCAACATTCCGCTAAATGACGGAATTTACACTTTGGATATCAATCTTAAAACAATCCGCGAAGATTTAAGTGGCAGATATGGTGTCAGTACCGCTAAAACCAGCTGGAATGTAAAAGTTCCCAACAGCTATCCTGTAGCAAATGCTGGAGAGGATGCTATGGTAAGCCAGGGGCAGCTTTATACACTCGACGGCTCTGCAAGTCATGATCCCGACGGTGATTCGTTAAAATTCAAATGGTATGCTCCAAAAACCATTGTACTAACAGAACAAAATTCAGTTTCCCCTTCATTCCGTGTTCCATACGATGCAGTTGGTACAAACTATGAATTTATGGTGGCAGCCAATGATGGAGAATTGTCAAATACTGACAAAGTTATGTTGACTATTGATAAGGCAGTCATTGAAAATACAATTGATACAAGTATCTGTAGCAACGGATTTTTTGTGTTAGGATCCCGAAGTTTAAATGTCTCAGGAACATACGCCGATACCCTAATTGCAAGTAATGGTTCAGATTCAATTATTCATCTTAATCTAACTGTTCATCCAGTTGATTCAGTAACGCTGAATGAATCCATTTGTGAAGGAGATAACTATTCAATGGGTAATAATGACTATGACCAATCCGGACAATATACAGTTACGCTTTCAAACCGCAACGGCTGCGACAGCATTGTTACCCTAAACCTGACAGTGAATCGTATTGACAGG
>CAYTDH010000084.1:0-2073 GCA_964436325.1 uncultured Tangfeifania sp. | reverse complement strand
TTGACAGGGTAACGCTCAACGAATCCATTTGCGAAGGAGATACCTATTCAATGGGGAATAATGACTATGACCAATCCGGACAATATACAAATACGCTTACAAACCGCAACGGCTGCGACAGCATTGTCACCCTAAACCTGACAGTGAATACTATTGACAGGGTAACGCTGAACGAATCCATTTGCGAAGGAGATACCTATTCAATGGGCAATAATGACTATGACCAATCCGGACAATATACAGTTACGCTTTCAAACCGCAACGGTTGCGATAGTATTGTTACCTTAAATCTGACGGTTAACCCAACAGATGCGCTAACAATAATAGATACGATCTATCAGGGTGAATCCTATTCCTTCAATGGGGCAAATTACACAGAAGCAGGTATTTACACTGCTAATCTAACAAACAAGCTGGGTTGTGACAGTGTAGTTACTTTGAATCTGGCTCTTATTCCCAACGAACAACCTCAGGTCTTAACGCAAGTAGTTGATATGAAAATAAAAATTGGCGACACTCTGGATGTTTCGATAGATTTGGAAGGCGATATATTTTATGATTCTGATGATACTTTGCTGGATTATAATTATGAAATTGAAAATGGAAATTTCGTTGCATGGGCTAACTTTATCCTTAATAATGGAATTCTGGAAATAGATGCCACTCCTGAACTATCAGATACAGGGTGTTATGAAATTACTATTATGGCTATTGATCCATTTGGTCAAATTGCGGCAGATACGTTTAATCTCTGTGTTGTAAAGAACTATACAGATATTTCAGACTTTACTGTTAATAAGTTAAATGCTGTAATGTATCCAAATCCAACAAACGGAATAGTTACAGTTGATTTTGATCGTATTATCAACGATAAAATAGAAGTATATGCTATTTCAGCTGCCGGAGATCAAGTATTTAAACGGAGATATTTTGGCCCGACAGAACAAATTACGATTGACTTGTCAGGGAAAGTAAGTGGGATTTACTTTATTGTAATTCAAACTGAAAACAGAAAAATAACAAAAGAATTGATAATTAATGAGCATTGACAGATGTACAACAGTTCACCAATATCCTCATCAGCTTACGGTTGAATGAGAACCGGCCGCTTCAATAATGATACCTGCATTGAGTTGTATTCATTTAGCGACATCATTACAACACTGCGGTTCTTTGGCCGGTGAACAACCAGCATTTCTTCATTTTCGGTTACACTGTCGAGGTTATTCTTTAAGTTTTGTCTCAATTCTGTATAAATTACTGCTTTCATTAGCTGTTGTTTTTTGATGTGATATTAGAACAGATCGGAGTGGGTTCCGGTGCGTACCAGCGTAATTTTCATGGCCTGGTTGTCTTCCATCCAAATTAAAAGCAGATCGGGCAAAACATGACATTCGTTGTACCGGGCAAATTTGCCTTTCAATTTGTGTGGTTTGTGTTTTTTATCGATTCCGCTAAAACCCGATTCAGAAAGGTTGTGAATGAAGTTACGCAGAATTTCAAAATCCTGTGGAGAACGTTTTTTTAACGTTTTCAGGTCTTTTTTGAATTTACCCGTGGTGTGAAGTTGGTACATGGAAACTAAATTGAATCGAACAATTCATCTACACTGTTCACTTTGGTTGTTTTTCCCTGCTCTGCCTCCTTAATAGCTTTAATGGTTTCATCGTTCGGGATGTGTTCAAATTCGATATCCCGGCCGGTTTTCGCCATTTCCTTCAGCAATCCTAAAAGGTATTTCCCGCGTTTGGTATTGGTTTTTATTTTCACCTGAATTGTTGCCATATCTTTTTTTTACAAATATACGAATTGAGATTCATTCTCATAGCCGGCCCTATTGCTTCATCTTTTCGCGTTTCAAATCAGTGTCGATGTGCAGGTATCTTTTCAGGGTGCGTTCATCACTGATTGTTGCCAACTCTTTAATCAACTGAATTTCGAAACCACTTTTTATCATTCCGGCAACATAAAGAGGTTGAAAGTTTTGAATCCGGTTAGATGAAACGAGTCATGTCCGCCGGCGGACACACAGGAGAAACATTATAAATGACGAGTTCCATCGAAATGCGTAAG
>CAYTDH010000083.1:0-12745 GCA_964436325.1 uncultured Tangfeifania sp. | reverse complement strand
GACTGGATACCTATCACCATACGATGTTTGAAATGCTTGGCAACTGGTCATTTGGTGACTTTTTTAAAAAGGAGGCCATCGACTGGGCCTGGGAATTCCTGGTGGAGCGTATGGGAATTGAAGGTGACCGGCTCTATACTACCGTTTTTGAAGGGAGTGAAGACGATAACCTTTCAAGAGACTCCGAAGCAGCGTCTTTTTGGGGGAGATATTTGCCAGAAGAGAGAATTCTTGATGGGAACAAAAAAGATAATTTTTGGGAGATGGGCGATACCGGCCCTTGTGGTCCTTGCTCTGAAGTTCATGTGGATTTACGGCCTGCTGCAGAAAGGGAGAAGGTTCCGGGATTCGAGTTGGTGAATAAAGACCATCCGCTTGTCATTGAAATTTGGAATCTTGTTTTTATTCAGTTTAATCGTAAAGCCGATGGAAAACTCGAAGAACTTCCCCACAAACATGTGGATACCGGAATGGGTTTTGAAAGGCTTTGTATGGTATTGCAAGGCGTTACTTCCAACTATGACACCGATATTTTTCAGAACATTATAACCGAAATTGAAACCCTGAGTGGAAAAAAATACGGGCAGGATGAAAAGACCGATATTGCTATGCGCGTGGTCGCCGATCACCTCCGTGCAGTGGCTTTTGCCATTGCCGATGGCCAACTGCCTTCCAATAATAAAGCAGGATATGTAATCCGGCGCATTTTAAGAAGGGCGGTTAGGTATGGGTATACTTTCCTTGATTTCAGAGATCCTTTTATCTACAAATTGGTTGAAGTTCTGAAAAATACGATGGGTGACTCGTTTGCTGAGTTGGGCGCTCAGCAGCAACTTATCGAAAAAGTGATGAAGGAGGAAGAAGAGTCCTTTTTGCGGACATTGTCTACAGGGATTAAGCTGTTGGACGATATGATTGCGGATACCAGGCAGAAGAAAGGGAGCAAAATTCCGGGGAAAGATGTGTTTGTTTTATACGATACCTTTGGTTTTCCTCTTGATTTGACCGGGTTAATTGCCCGGGAAAATAAAATGGAAATCGACACTCAAGGTTTTCAGGCGGAAATGGAAGCCCAGAAAACCCGGTCCAGGGATGCAGGTCAACTTGAAACAGGTGACTGGATTGATATCCGGAAGTCGGATCAAACCCTTTTTCTGGGCTATGATCAAACCGAAGCCGAAGTGCGCATTGCCCGTTACCGTAAAGTTACCCAAAAGAAAAAAACATTTTATCAACTGGTATTTGATCAGACCCCCTTTTATGGCGAGTCTGGCGGGCAAGCAGGTGATACCGGCTACATTGAATACGATGGTGAGCGGACAACGATTTTTGATACCCGCAAAGAAAACAACCTTATTGTTCACCTGACGAAAACGCTGCCCGAACATCCGGAAGAAAGTTTCCGGGCTGTGGTAGACCTGGGAAAACGTCGCCAGACTGCCAATAACCATACCGCTACCCATTTGCTTCATGCTGCCTTAAGGGCAGTGCTGGGGAATCATGTGGAACAAAAAGGCTCATTGGTCAATTCCGACCATTTACGGTTCGATTTTTCCCATTTTCAAAAAATGACACAGGATGAAATAGAAGAGGTGGAAGCTTTTGTTAATGAAAGAATCAGGGAGAATAGCCGGCGGGAAGAAAATCGCGAAGTGCCCATGGATGAGGCAAAAGAAATGGGTGCCATGATGCTTTTTGGTGAAAAGTACGGAGATTCGGTGAGGGTGATCAAGTTTGGAGATTCGGTAGAACTTTGCGGCGGGACCCATGTGGCTGCCACCGGGCAGATCGGATTTTTTAAGATTGTTTCGGAAAGTGCCATCGCAGCAGGCGTCAGAAGGATAGAAGCCATAACCGGGAAAAGGGCAGAGAAATATGTCAATGACCAACTAAGAACCCTCGCCAGTATAAAAGAAACGGTGAAAGGTTCGAAAGATATTCTGGGAAGTGTGATGAACCTCCTGAAGGAGAATGCTGAGTTGTCAAAAAAAATGGAGTCCTTTGGCCGCGAACGGCTCAAAATATTGAAATCGAACCTGAAAAGTAAGGTGCTCATGGAAAATGGTGTGAATATTATTGCCGATACCGTTGACATTGATCATGCCGGCCTGATGAAAGACCTCGCCTTTCAACTGAAAAACGAAGTGGAAAATTTATTTCTTGTTTTGGGAGCCGATTTCAATGGGAAACCCAATCTGACCGTGATGATCTCGGAAAACCTGGTTCAGGAGCGGGGGCTCAATGCCGGCAAAATTGTCCGGGAAGCAGGACGGGAAATCAAAGGAGGTGGAGGAGGTCAGCCTTTCTTTGCCACCGCAGGAGGGAAAGATGTGTCGGGCATTCAGGCTGCCATCGAAAAGGCCCTTTCTTTTTTGAATGAATAATTTTTTTTAAATTGCGACTTTGAACTTTCTTATGGCAAATGGAAAAATTGAATCCCCGGATAAATCTTTGGCAAAGGCGCCTTCAGGTATTCAGGGGCTGGATGAGATAACCGCCGGCGGACTTCCCCGTTCAAGACCTACATTGGTAAGTGGTGGGGCCGGCAGTGGCAAGACATTGTTTGGACTGGAATTTTTGGTGCGGGGAGCCACACTTTTTGAAGAACCTGGTGTCTTTTTTGCTCTTGAGGAGACCGAAGAAGAGCTCGTAGAGAATGTGAAATCCCTGGGGTTTGATTTGAAGGAATTATCCGCTGAGAAAAAACTCTACATCGATTACATTCACGTTGAGCGAAGTGAAATCGAAGAGACCGGGGAATACGACCTTGAAGGACTTTTTATTCGAATCAATCAGGCCATTGATTCCATTGGAGCCAAACGGGTTGTTCTGGATACGCTTGAAGCCCTTTTCTCTGGTTTTCCCAATCAAACCATTTTGCGTGCCGAGTTGCGAAGGTTATTCAAGTGGCTGAAAAAGAAAGGTGTAACAGCTATAATAACCGGAGAAAGAGGATTTAATTCCCTTACACGTCATGGGTTGGAAGAGTATGTTTCGGATTGTGTCATTTCCCTTGAGCATGAAGAACAGAACCATGTTTTTACACGGAGGTTGCGCATTGTAAAGTACCGGGGCTCAAAGCATGAAACCAACGATTTCCCTTTTCTTATCGATGAGGAGGGCATCTCCATTTTGCCAATAACTTCTTTGTCACTGGACCATTCTGTGTCTGAAGAACGGGTTTCTTCAGGCATTCCCGAACTTGATGAAATGTTGGGGCAAAAAGGATTTTTCAGGGGAAGCAGTATCCTGGTTTCAGGGACTGCCGGAACCGGGAAAACCAGTATTTGTGGTCATATGGCAGATGCAGCATGCCGAAGGGGTGAAAAAGTGCTTTATTTGAGTTTTGAAGAATCAAGCAGGCAAATTGTAAGGAACCTTAAGTCTATCGGTCTGAAACTGGATCATTGGATAGAGGAGGATTTGCTGATTTTTCATTCTGAACGGATATCGATGTTCGGACTGGAGGGCCATTTGACGCGAATCCATAAATTAATCCATTCTTATCATCCCGATCTTATTATTCTTGATCCCATTAATGCCTACCTGGCAAATGAAAATGCGCTGGAAGCGAAATCGATGCTCATTCGTCTGGTCGATTTTATTAAGAGGGAAAATATTACTGGATTTTTTACCAACCTTACCTCTGGTGCGAGCCATGAAGAAACGACCAATGTGTATATTTCATCGCTGATGGATACCTGGCTTCTGCTCAGGGATATTGAAGAGAACGGCGAACGCAACAGGGGACTTTACGTGTTAAAATCCAGAGGAATGGCCAATTCCAATCAGATAAGGGAATTTCTTATTACTCCTGAAGGGGTGAAGCTGAAAGAAGTATACCTGGGCCGAACCGGTATTCTGACAGGTTCCTCCCGTGTTATTCAGGAGAAAAATGATCAGGAGGAGTCCGAAAAACTGGATGAGAAAATCAAACAGCTTGAAATTGAACTTACCCGGAAGCGAAAGGCAATGGAGACCCAGGTTGAATTGGCACAGATGGAACTTCAATCAAATGAAATGGTCATTAAAGATCAGATATCCGGTTTGAAAAATCAACTTTCCCGGAATAAATTAATGCTCCGGGATATATACAAGAGTCGTAAAAATAGGGATTCGTTTTGATGGGAATAATGAAACAAACTGAAAGAATCAATTCTTCCTCAAGGGAGGAGGATGTATGGGTACTTAAATTGTATGTGGCCGGCCAATCACCCAAGTCATTAACCGCTTTTCGTAATCTGAAGAAAATTTGCGAGGAGCACCTCAAAGGAAAATATGAAATCAGGGTCATTGATTTGTTGGAGAACCCCCGTCTTGGAAAAGGCGATCAAATACTTGCCATTCCTACATTAATTCGCCAGTTGCCCGAACCGGTGAAAAAGATTATCGGCGATCTTTCCAGTGAAGAGCGGGTTTTGGTTGGATTAAACCTCCAAACAGGAAAGCGAGGAAGTGAATGAAAAATGAACATGAAAATTTCGAAAAACGGTGGGATTTTCTTTCGGGGGAGTCCAACCATGATAAATATATTTTAAAATTATATATTGCCGGTTTAAGTCCACGGTCCGAAAGAGCCATAACAAACATAAAAAAGATATGTGAAACGCATCTGAAAGGAAGGTACGAACTTCAGGTGATTGATCTTTACCAATACCCCAAGTTGGCTAAAGGGGAGCAAATTGTTGCAGTCCCCACACTGGTGAAAAAATTACCCCTTCCGTTGCGCAAAATTATTGGCGATATGTCAGATGAAGATAAAGTTTTGGTTGGACTGGATTTAAATACAGTTTAAATTGGCATCAAAACAAAAATAAATGGAAGAACTGATTCGTCAAAACGAAATATTGCAAGCCCGGGTTGCTGAATTGGAGGAGACCCTTTCGGCTATCGGAAAGGGCGAAGTGGATGCTTTCATTGTGGATACCGATGAAGGGGAAAAGGTTTTTTCCCTTACTTCTGCTGAAACCACCTACCGGCTTCTGATTGAACAAATGAATGAAGGAGCTGCGCTGATTGCCTTTGATGGAACGGTGATTTATTGCAATAACCGCTTTGCAGAAATAATGAACCATCCTCCTGAAGGGATAATGGGCCAAAAGGTGGAGGTATTTTTAGCTACCGAAAACCAAAACCGTTTGAAATTATTATACAAAAAGGGATTGACGGAACCCGTTCAGGGCGAATTTTCTTTTTCCCGTAATGGAAGTCAGGAGTTCCATTACCTCTTTTCCATGGCTCCTTTTGTGAAAGAGCATTCCGGACATGAACAAGCGCCTTCCAGTGAAAGCATGACCGCAAGTCTGATTTTGACGGAAATTTCTTCTTTAAAAGAGATGGAAAGGAGATTGATTCATTATCAAAATAACCTCGAAAAGAAAGTGCAGGAACGAACCCGGGAACTCAACGAGGCAAAAGAAAAGGCAGAAGAGAGCGACCACCTGAAGTCCGCTTTTTTGGCCAATATGAGTCATGAGATAAGAACTCCCATGAACGGGATTCTGGGGTTTGCCGATTTATTGAAGGATCCCGGCCTTTCCGGCGAGGAACAGAAAAAATATATTCAGGTTATCGAGAAGAGCGGAGACCGTATGTTAAATATTATCAACGATATTATCGATATCTCTAAAATTGAGTCCGGACAAATGGAGTTGAATAATTCCCTGACCAATATCAATAAACAGCTCGATTATATCTACACCTTTTTCAAAAATGAGGTTGAGGCCAAGGGATTGAATCTTTTTTTTCATGCCCCTTTGCCCTCTTCCGAAGCTGTGATGGAAACAGACGCCGAAAAATTATATGCTGTTCTTACCAACCTGGTGAAGAATGCCATAAAATTCACTTCAAATGGGGCGATTGAATTTGGGTACACTTTTCATAAGGAATATCTTCGTTTTTTTGTAAAAGATACCGGGATTGGGATTCAGAAGGAACGTTTAGCTGCCATTTTCGATCGTTTTGTTCAGGCCGATATATTTGATAAACAGGCTCACCAGGGGGCCGGACTGGGACTGTCCATTTCAAAAGCCTATGTGAAAATGATGGGAGGCAGGTTATGGGTAGACAGTAAGCCAGGTGAAGGCTCTGTTTTTTATTTCACTCTGCCTTTCCGGACTCCATAAAAATACTTTTCTGTCCGATTTTGGGTTGACTTTTTTGTCATATTGGAAATATGAACTATTTTCAGGCCTTTAAATTGAATCCGATGAAAAAAGTATTTTTGTTTATAACTTCCATGTCTTTCATGGCTTTTTTATTTCTTGTTGTGGCTTTTGCCATGGCTATAGCTACTTTTGTGGAAAGCAGTTACGGAACTACTGCTGCCCGTGCACTGATTTACAATGCCTTCTGGTTTGAGGTGATATGGGCGTTGCTTGCGGTGAACCTGCTAAATAATTTTGTGAAGTTCAGGCTTTATAAATGGAAAAAATTAACCATGGGCCTTTTTCATATTTCCTTTGTGGTCATTTTGCTGGGAGCTGCTATAACACGCTATATCAGCTATGAAGGGATGATGCATATCCGGGAAAACCAGAGTTCCGGCGAAATGCTGTCATCAGCAGATTATTTTTATGCCAGATTGGATAATCAGGAAGAAGAAGAGAAAGTATTGTTCTCCGAATTGTCGCCTAGCCAGTTTTCTGCTGCTTTTGAAGTGAACGGTCAAAAAGTGAAGGTGAAATCGGTGGGTTTTATTGAGAATGCCGAACGGAACCCGGTACCTTCGGAATCAGGAGAAGCAGTCATTGATTTTGTTTTTTCAGCCCCTGGCCAGCAGGGAATGCAGTCTTATATTTTTTCTGCGGGAGATGTTTTGGATTACCCCGGATTTAAGGCGGGGTTTGAAACATCCTCAGAAACCAACATTCGTTTTTTTGCGCAGGATGAAAATTTATTCATGGTTTCACGGGAACCGTTTACCGGCAGTACCATGTCGAGTGAAGAAGTGGTGGAATATGAGGCGGGCGATACCATCCCCGTGAAAAACATGTTCCTGTATACTCAAAACAATTTCCGGTTTTTAATCCGCAACTTTCTTCCAAATGCAACATTTACTGCCGTTAAAAGCGCTTCTCAAACCAATGAGGATGCTGTGGTTGTTGAAATTTCTGATGGAATCAGAACGCAGACAATGCCGGTTTTCGGACATTCAGGGGTTGTTGCTGATACCCTGGTCGTTCCGGTAGGAGATAAAAAACTGGAACTGGCTTATGGTGCCATGCCCATTGATCTCCCTTTCAGGCTCTACCTGAAAGATTTCCAGTTGGAAAGGTATCCGGGGTCTGATTCTCCTTCTTCTTATGCATCCGAAGTTGTTTTGATTGATGAAGATGAGGGGGTTGAACGGGATGTTCGTATTTACATGAACAATACCCTGCTCTACAAAGGGTATAAATTTTTCCAGTCATCATACGACCAGGATGAAAAAGGAACTGTTTTATCTGTGAACTATGACTTATGGGGAACCTGGATAACCTATTTCGGTTATGCTCTGATGACGCTGGGAATGATTTTCTCCCTGATGAATCGGAATTCTTATTTCCTTACACTGGCAGGGCGGTTGAAAAATGCCCCTGTAAAAGCAGCCGGAGTAGCCTTGCTCGTGGCAGGATTTTCATTCACCTCTTCGGCCCAGAGCGGAATGGGGGCTGCCATCCCTGCGATTGACGATGAGGTGGTGAACGAATTCAGTGAATTATGGGTACAGGGAGTGGACGGACGCATTGAACCCATGTCTACCCTATCAAGTGAAATTGTCCGGAAGGTCAGCAGGAAAGCCTCCCTTTATGGAAAGTCTTCCGATGAGGTGGTGCTCAGTATGATCGTATATCCCGATGTCTGGCGATCATTACCCATTTTGAGAGTAGCCAATAAAACGGTCGCCACCGAGCTTGGAATCCAGGAAAAATATATCTCTATCCGCCAGCTTTTTAATGAACAGGGAAATTACCGGATTGCAGAGAAAGTTCAGGCGGCTTACCAAAAAGCCCCTGCCCTGAGGAACAGGGTTGAAAAGGAATATATTTATCTGGACGAAAGAGTCAGTATTAGTTTTATGGTATTCAGGGGTTCTTTTTTTCATATATTTCCACGGGCTGAACGCGAAGACACCTGGTATGCCCCGGGAGAAGAGGCTGCTGAATATTCCGGAGGGGATTCCATTTTTATTCAAAGCGGATTCAATCTTATGGTCCAATCCATTCAACAGAAAAAATCTCAGGAAGCACTGGAAGTTTTGAACGCCATTGACCGTTTTCAGCAAAAATACGGGGCAGAACTGTTGCCTGCTGAAACCAAAAAGAAAACCGAGATTGTTTACAATGAGGTGAGGCCTTTCGAGCGAATTTTTCCTTTTTATCTCCTCTTTGGATTTGTCCTTCTGTTTATTTTGTTTGTCAATATTTTCAGACTTAAGCCCTTGCCCAAGTGGCTTAAATCAACGTTTTTCTATCTGATCATTGTTTTATTCCTGATTCATACTGGCGGACTTGTTTTGCGCTGGTATATCTCCGGGCATGCACCCTGGAGCAATGGATTTGAATCGGTGGTCTATGTGGCATGGGCAGCAATGCTTGCCGGCCTGATCTTTGGCCGTAAGTACCCCATGGTGGTAGGAACTGCCGCTTTTCTGGCAGGGATTTCCCTTTTTGTAGCCCACCTGAGCTGGATGAACCCTGAAATTACCCCCCTGGTGCCCGTCCTTAAATCCTACTGGCTTACCATTCATGTTTCCATTATTACCGCCAGTTATGGGTTTATCGGATTGAGTGCTTTCCTGGGAATCCTGGGGTTGATCTTTATTGGACTCCGGAATCAGTCGAATAAGCAAAAAGTGAATATTTTTATCGACCAGCTTACCACAATTAATGAGATGTCGGCTACCGTCGGGCTTTATTTTCTTACCATTGGTACTTTCCTGGGAGGAATCTGGGCAAATGAAAGCTGGGGGCGCTATTGGGGCTGGGACCCGAAAGAAACCTGGTCGCTCATTACCATTGTGGTCTATTCCTTTATTGTTCATATGCGGCTAATTCCTTCACTTAAGGGCTTTTTCCTTTACAATATGGCCTCTTTACTTGGTTTCGCTTCTGTGTTGATGACCTATTTCGGGGTGAACTATTACCTTTCCGGTTTGCATTCCTACGGGAAAGGGGTTGCCGACGGCGTTAATCCTGCCGTTCCTGTGAGCTTTGCAATTCTGGCCGGTCTCATTGTCTGGGCGTATATCAGCGATACTAAATATGAGAAGGAACAAGCCGAAAAACAATAAACATATTCGTTAATTTTTTGAATTTATTGTTCTTATGTTCGAATAAGGTTTGATTAATTGCTTGTAAAACAACAGGTTGCTTTTGTTTTGAATAAGTCTAAATAAGAAAGATTCCAGATTTGCTTTATTAAGGGGAAATGGGGCCAGAATCAAAACTGTTATATTTGGCTGTTTGACTAAATTTTGGAAAAATGACAGTAAAAGTAACCCGTACCTTTGATATCCTCGAACGCTATTTACAAGAATTTCCACGTGATGATGCCCTTGGGGGCAAAAACAACGGGGAGTGGTATACCTACTCAACCCGCGAATATTACGTGAAATCCCATCAGTTTGGCCTGGGGCTGCTTGCCATGGGACTGAAAAAGGGGGATAAAATTGCCACGGTTACTGCTAACCGGCCAGAGTGGAATTTTGCTGATATGGGGATGGCCATGGCCGGAATCGTTCACGTACCTGTTTATCCTACCATAGGAGAGGATGAATATAAATACATTTTGGAGCATTCTGAGGTTAAGCTATTGATTGCAGGCGACAAGAAACTTTATGAAAAACTGAAACCGATAGCCCGTGCCATTGAAGGGTTGAATGAGGTTTATACCTTTGAGGAAGTTGAAAACGCCCGGAATTTTCAGGAGATACTTGATTTGGGTGAATTTAAAAAGGATGAATTTGGGGACGAACTTGAGATGATAAAAAAGTCGGTCAAACCGGAAGATATGGCCACGCTCATTTATACCTCCGGCACAACCGGAGTCCCAAAGGGGGTAATGCTCTCCCAAAACAATCTTGTTTCCAACTTTATTGCCCACTCTAAGATGCATCATTTGGGGAAAGATCACCGGGTAATCAGTTTCCTGCCGCTCTGTCATGTATACGAACGCAGTGTAAATTATCATTTTCAGTATAAAGGGATGGGGATTTATTACGTAAAAAACCTGTCGCAAATTGTGACAGCCATTAAAGAGGTTAAACCCCATATGTTTAATTCTGTTCCCCGGCTTCTTGAAAAAGTGTATGATGGATTTGTGGCCAGGGGAAAAGAGCTTTCGGGTATTAAAAAGGCGCTCTATTTTTGGGCTATCCGCCTGGCCCGCCATTTTGAATATAACCGTGATTACAGCCCCTGGCTGAAGTTAAAAATACGTATCGCCGATAAATTGATTTATTCTAAGTGGCGTGCCGCTTTGGGCGGGAATATTGTCTATATCGTATCGGGAGGTGCCGCCCTTCAACCCCGCATTGCCCGGGTGCTTGGAATGGCAGGTATGTATAACCTCGAGGGATATGGTCTTACCGAAACTTCGCCGGTGATTGCCGTAAACAATCCTGCCCGGCGAGAAATGAAAATTGGTACCGTTGGGCCCGTTCTTGAGGGATTTGAAGTGAAAATTGCTTCTGATGGAGAGATTTTATGTAAAGGTCCCGGCGTTATGATGGGCTATTACAAGGCTCCGGAACTTACATCTGATGTCATCGACGAAAATGGTTGGTTCCATACCGGAGACATTGGGATTCTGGAAGAAGGGAAATTTTTGAAAATAACTGATCGGAAAAAGGAAATCTTTAAGCTCTCGGGAGGAAAATACATTGCCCCTCAAATGATTGAAAATAAATTAAAAACCTCGAACCTGATTGAACAGGTGATGGTTATCGGCGCCAATGAGAAATTTGCCAGTGCCCTTATTTCTCCGAATTTTCCCTTGTTGCACGACTGGTGTGCAGAGCAGCGTATTCATTTCGAAAATAATAAGGAACTGATAAAAATTCCGGCTGTGTTGGAGAAAATTCGTGAAGAGGTTGAAAAAGTAAATAAAACCCTCGGAGCACATGAGCAAATTAACCGCATCCGGCTTGTATGCGAAGAATGGACTCCAGCTACCGGTGAATTGTCTCCAACACTTAAACTCCGGCGTAATGCAGTCGCTGTAAAATATCAACAGCTCATTGATGAAATTTACAATGGAAGGATAAAATAAATTTTCAGATTTCGTAAACAATGTTAACTGAACCAAATTTGGTCCTTGATTGGTCTTTTTTATTCCGGTTGTTTCGAATGAAGCATTTGCCAGAGATTAAAAACCAATGGTTCGATGATGAGTCAACCGGAAACAGGAAAAAATGGGGGGTTAAAAGAAGGCCCGGTCCCAGGGGATTCCTGCCAGGACAAGCAAAAGGCTCATACCATACCAAAGAAGCGCTGCCTTATGTTTTTTCGGTGACTCAACGGCTTTCTTCGACTTAACACGGCCGATGTGAACAAATGCCAAAGCAATAACCATGAGGAGGATATGTTCAACAGCGTAAAACCGCAAATCGGCATTTTTCATCGCAGCCCCGAAGTCAGCAAAAGCCGCTTTAGTGAATGGACTTACAAAAACATAAAGGACGAGGCCAACCAGAAATTGGATGTCCATAAAGATGGTTAACAGAAGCCCTGCCAGAGCATCCTTTTTTTTCCACTCTTTTTTACCCAACAGGCCTGCAATGGCCAAAGCAATTCCGGTAAGAAGCAAGAGCAATACAATCCAGCGGAGGAGGTTATGGGTGTGAAGTAATCCAGTATACATTTTTAAAAGGTTTTAGATTTAAACAGGCGAGCTTCTTATTGGTTCACTGTTTTTTCATGATGAATGTGAATCGGCAAGTTGAAAAATTTCATCGCCTTCCCAGATGGTTTTTTGGGTATCCGGATTTAAAGCTGCCTTAATCATTGCTTTTGCCACCATTTTTCCATGGACTGGCCGGTATTTTTTGAACAGCAATTGGGTGATGGCCTTAACAACAGGTATGGATAACTCCTCTAACCACCGTTTTTCTCTCCGGTCTCCGGTTAAGGACGATGGCCGCAAAATGGCCAGATTCCTGAATCCTGCTTGATTTACAGCCTCATCGAGTTCCCCTTTCATGCGTGCGTAAAAAAACGGAGAACTGGCACTGGCACCAATGGAGGAAACCAGGATGTAATTTTCTATCCCGTTTTCTTTTGCCTTTTGTGCAAAACGAAGATTCCAGGTAAAATCCACTTCATATTGCTTTTCTTTTCCCCCTGCCTGTTTCCGGGTTGTTCCCAGGGCCGAGAAAAGCATATCGCCTTTTAAATGGTTTCCCCATGTTGCTTCATCTTTGAAATCGGTGACGTGCTGTTCCAGTTTGGGATGCTGCATGGGAGATTTTTTCCGCACGAAAATACGGACATTGGCAAAGTGTTCATTTTCCAACAGTTGGCTGACCAGATGTGATCCAACCAATCCCGTTGCTCCGATTATATTTGCAGTGAGTTTCATATTGATTTTTTTTCCATTGATATTCGGGAAATTTTCAGGACCATGCGCCGTGGCAGGAAATGAATGAGCCAGCGGAGTGAAAGCCTGAGCAGCAGATTGTCAAAAGCGATAAGCCTTCCTTTCATCATCGCGCCGGTAATCAATGCTACCTTATTCATAAAGTGCCATTTGTTGTATTGAAAAA
>CAYTDH010000082.1:0-12791 GCA_964436325.1 uncultured Tangfeifania sp. | reverse complement strand
TTCAAACCGCTTTTGTTCCCCACACCGCCCTTGCCATAACAGCAGCATGTGTTGGTGCCAATATTTAAATCATTAGTTATGAAACGAGCATGCAAAACAATTACACCCGATAGGATAATTAAAATAATGCCTGTCTGTCCGGCAGGCAGGTGAGTTCCCTGTCTGCCGGACAGGCAGGCATACTATATCTTTAAAAATAAACAATTTCAATAGCATGAAAAATTTACTTGTTTTTTACTTTGCCATACTTCTTCCCATTCCCTTATTGGTTTGGGCCGTTTTTTTTGATACCTGGTTATTTGTCCTCCTGTTAATTTCATATGTCATTTACCGGGGTTTCACAGACTCCAGGCGGCTAAAAGAACTGGGGATAATTGAAAAAAAAGAAATGTGGAAAGTTTTTATCATTCCCTTCTATTCTTCCTATTATTTTAAGGAGTTATACTTCCGGAAATAAGGAAGAAAATTAGTCAAGAGCAGAGCCAGGATGCCCTGGCTTTGTTTTTTGTCTGCATCTTTTCCCTCTTTCCCAACATGGACCGATTCTTTGACGTTGACAGGACAATTTTAATCCTTCTTCCGATTAGCGTCTTCGCGCCTTGGCGGTTAGGGTAATATTATCCGACGTTAACACAAACAGACGCAAAGCATTGCGTCTCTACGAAACATCCCATTTATTCAACAATTTTCCAATTTTTCCATCTGTGCCCATCTTTATCTATCTGTAGATCATCCTCTTCATCTGCGCCCATCTGCGAATTATCTGCGTCATCTGTGGATAATTTTCTCCTCATCTGCGAATTATCTGTGTTATCTGTGGATCATTCTCTCTCCATCTGTGGATCATTCTCTTCAACTAAAAAATATTGCTAATTTTGCCCCGAAAGAAAAATAATTTCATAACAAGAAAAGAGAAATCATGATTCAACGGATTCAAACCGCTTACTTACTGGTAGCTGGACTTTTAACAGCTTCACTTTTCAAACTGGATTTTGCTGAGATGTCGGTCAATGGCGAATGGCATGTTTTCAATGCCCGGGGAATTTTCAAAGGAGATGATTTGGTTTTGGACGGACTGCCCATCATGATTTTTATCGGGCTCATCGCGTTGCTGCATCTGGCAGCCATTTTCATGTATAAAAAGCGGATAAGGCAAATCCGCACTGTGGTATTTACCATTATCCTTTTGCTGGGGTTGTTCGGACTGTTTTTCTATTTCGCCTATGCCGGATTGCCCGACCCCAAAGTAGCCTTTAAAGTTCCCCTGGCTTTTCCGCTCATAGCCATTATCCTCGATTACCTGGCCATTCGTGCCATTGGCAAAGACGAAGCCCTGGTGCGCAGCCTCGACCGGATAAGGTAATTCCGCCTCCCATCGAAGGCTTTTTCCATTAATAAACCGGCACTTGTTTTGTTGCATTTGAAAATAAGAAAAAAATACAGTTCATGAAGGCACTGATTCTTGCGGCTGGCCTGGGGACCCGGCTTGGGGAAGAGACCCGTTACCTGCCCAAGGCTTTGGTGGAGGTTGCCGGAAAACCCCTGTTGCAACATGCCATTGAAAAGATGAAAAGAGAGGGCATCTCCACGGTAACCGTTAACGTACACCATTTCTCCCGTTTAGTTATGGAATTCCTGGAATGTCACGACTTTGGCATCCCGGTTTCCATATCCGATGAAACCGGTCAGTTGCTCGACACAGGCGGCGCGTTGAAAAAAGCCGCTCCCCTTTTGGCAGGGGATGAACCTGTTCTGGTTTACAATGTCGATGTATTGAGCAATCTGAAACTCATTGACCTGCTCAGCAATCATATCCGTTCTAAAGCGCTGGCAACTTTAGTCGTCAGGGAGCGTCCCACACAGCGCTACTTCAAATTCGACCGAGAGAAGCAATTAGTAGGATGGCTTAACAAAGCAAGCGGGGAAAAAATCATCTCCGTCCCCGGTAAGTTTAAAGATGCCACTGAGATGGCCTTCAGCGGTATTCACATCGTTGATCCCAAAATTTTTGAACTCTTTCCTGCCGGTGACCGCTTCTCCGTTACCCACTGGTACCTCGACCTGGCACAAAACCATTCCATAAAAGGATTCTTCGACACCTCCCGCCAATGGATAGATGTGGGAAAGCCCGAACAACTGAAGGAAGCCCGTAAACGATGGAAAGGGTGAGGGGGTGAGAGGAGTTGTCGTTGTTGTCGTTGTTGTCGTTGTTGGGTTTGTGACCCTCGCCGTCGATCCAGGCGACACCGATGGTAGTCCCATTCAAAATCATCGGGTAAATAAACCCCGGAACTCTCCCTAACCCTGACATCGAAAGCGATGTCTTTCCCTCTCCAAGGCGGAGATCGCGAGCGCAGCGAGCCAATTATCACCAAACGTCAGCGAGGTAAATTCACGCCCGAAGGGCCAATTATCGCGAGCGCAGCGAGCAAATCACGCCGAGCTTGCGAGGCAAATCATCACCGAGCGTCAGCGAGGTAAATTCCGCGAAGCCCTACAAAGTCGCCCAAATCCTTGCCAGCGAATGCCCCGGTGCCTTAATGTGCAAATCGAGGAAATACCCAAAAGGCGTTTGAGCGGTGGTATACCCCCCGTTTTGAAGCCGTTTTTCTGCCGCATCAAAAAGCTTTTGAGTAAAATCTACCGGGGCTTTGGAGTCCGACAAATGGGCAAAGGAATGAAGCACAATTTTTTCGCAATTGTTTTTGCGTGCCGTCCATTTCAAATGGTTCACCAATTTCTTTTCGCGGCTTTTCAGATCATATTCGGCATCACTCTCTTCTGCATGGATAAAAGCCACCACCGCATCGGTATGCGTGGCCCCCTCCGTAACGGTTTCTGCTGATTCCAGGTTTTTCTTCGCAGGCACATAAGCAAACTCCTCTGCATAAATAACCAATACCTTCATTTATTCCTCCAGTTCATTTAACAATTCAAGGCCCAACTGTTCTGTCCAGTCCTTCAATAATTGCGTTTTCTCTTCATCCATCCGGGCATCGCGGTGCAGCCATACATAAGATTCCAGGGGCATATCCCCCTTTTCAACCTCCTCCACCATCTTTTCCAGCGCACCCAGGCGATCAAAAATATCCATCGACCCCCAATCCGAAAGGTTCATGTTTTCTTTGCCCTCTGTAACATGCTGGTTCATCATCCACGAAGCAGGCGCAATACTACTATACCAGGGATATCTTGTCTGGTTGGAATGACAGTCAAGACAGGCATTCGTTAATACCATTTTTACTTGTTCAGGAACCTCTTCAAGGGCAAAAAGATGGTCATCCCCCCGCTCTGAATCATTTCTTTCAGGTTGATAAAACTGCACAATAATAAACAAGCCAATAAGCACAAGCAATGCAATTCGAAAAAATTTCTTCATCGTAATCAATTTTTAAAATTTAAGTAGCGGAGAAAGAAAACGGGATTAAGAAATACCTCTTTGCCTTTCTTTTGGTAATCCGGGAAGGCACTTATTCCAAGATCATTGAAGTGGAATGATTACAGCCCTTAGTTACCAATAAGTTTTTTTGATTCCTTTTTGGCCCAGTCCACAAGGGCAGCGGCCTCATCTTTGGAAGGCTTCCGGTCAGGATAGTTTTCCAGGAAACGTTTTGGGGGCATTTCACCTTTTTCAACGGTTTCTGCAATTTCCCTGAGTGTGGTGATCTTTTTCACCTTTCTCAGTTCATCCATGGTTTTAAAATCCAGGGCTTCTTTGGCATCCTCATTTTGAGAATCAGTGTTGTGGCATCCAAAACACGATTTTTCCACAATTTTTTCGATGTTATCAGGCATCTCAATCTGACTTTGAGGAGGCCTGGCAATAAATGCAACGCTGATGAATGCAGCCGTCAGCATTAAAAAAACAATCGCAAAATTCCTTTTTTTCATATTCAAAAATTTTTAATTCCTTTAAAATAAGTCATTTTTTGGTTTATGGCCTTACATTCCTCCAAAAAAATGAGTCTAAATAGAGCCACAGGAGGTTATTTCAGGAGGGAAAAGAGAAAACTGTTTTCGGAATTATTACCTTTGGCCCCAAAAAAAGGATGCGTTGGTTCTCCATAACAATTTCATTTCTTGTTCTGACAACGATTTATGCCAAAGCACAGGTTTCACAGGGCGGGCGGCCGCTGGATGTTCCGGCCCTGAAAAGTAGAGGTATTCCGGAGGTTGTTATGCCACCTGTAAATAACCTGGAACTGGAGAGGGAGGCGGCTCCGCAAAACAGCCAGGCCGGTCTGAAGCCTTTTCGTTTCGCCCATGGGTTTGATGTTAACCTCTCCCCTTCCCGCCACGGGATTTGGCTAACGGGTCCGCAGGGTTTTCAAATCTGGAAAATGAAAATCCGTTCCAAAGGCGCCTATTCGCTCAACGTCATCTTCAGCCATTTCAACCTGCCCCCCGATGCCCGGCTTTTTCTGTTCAATGAGGACCTTACCCACACGCTCGGAGCGTTCACATCGGTCAACAATAAACCCTCCGGCAAGTTTGCCGTTTCGCCGGTTGAAGGAGAAGCCCTTATCCTTCAGTATGAAATTCCACCGGGCACGGAAAGAAAAGAAGACTTTGTTATTACCAGTGTGAATCATGACTTTATGGGTCTTTTCACCAAAAGCGAACGTCGTCCCATGAAAAGGGAAGCCGGCGCATGCAATATTGATGTACGGTGTGAAGAATCACCGGAATGGAGTGAAGTAAAAAATGCAGTCTGCCGCATGATTGTCAACGGAAAAGAGGTTTGTACCGGTACATTGCTGAACAATACTTCGGAGAATCAGGATCCCTGGATTCTCTCGGCGGCACATTGTTACGACCGTCCACAATATGCCGAAGTATCGGTCTACACCTTTAATTACGAAAGTCCCTATTGTGCCCCACTCGATGGCGACCCGTCGCAGTCGGTTTCCGGCGCCGTACTCAAAGCCTCGTCGGACAGCCTCGATTTTGCCCTCACACGGCTGACGCTGGTGCCCCCGCCGGAATACCGCCCCTATTTTGCAGGCTGGAACCACAGCGGCACCCTTCCCGATTCAACGGTTAGCATCCATCATCCGCAGGGGGACATCAAAAAAATCGCTTATGACGACGATCCCCCCGTTTATTCCGATTTCCCCGACGGTTATGAACCCAATGGATTTCTGAAAATTTTGCGCTGGGATGGCGGAGTTACCGAAGCAGGTTCTTCGGGCGGAGGGCTTTTTAATCCGCAGCAACAACTCATCGGAACCCTCACCGGGGGATCAGCTTCCTGCAGCAATCCTAAAAACGATTATTACGCCCGTTTCGACATGGCGTGGGAATACAAACCCGATTCAACCCAACAACTGAAATACTGGCTCGACCCCCTTGCTTCAGGAGTCGGACAACTCGACGGAGCACAATTTTATACCGGCGAAGACCGCTGCCAGGCATTTACCAATCTCACCGCCAGCGATCAGCATGAGAATGTGGTTCTGCTGAACGGCGATGAATTTGCGGGTTATTGGGGCGGTTCCAACAGCATGGGAATTACCGAATTTACCGGCCGTTTCTCGGTGAAAGGCAATGAAAAACTGGCCGGAATTTCCATGGGAATCGGAAAATTGGAAAGAGCCCAATCCCTTTCTGAAAGTGAAATTACCGTGAATGTTTACAATGGAAACGCCAACCCCGAAATCAAAATCCACTCGCAGCCCGTAAAGCTAAAAAACCTGGTGTCCGATGCCATGAATTATATCCCCTTCAACGAAGTGGTGGAACCAGCCGACACCTTCTTTGTGGGCTTTGAACTCACACAATTGCACCCCCGGGATTCCCTGGTGCTTTACCAGTCGTTGAGAGCTTCGGAAGAGGAAAATTTCTTTTGGTTCAAACAAAATGAAACCTGGTACAACTTTAAAGATGCCAACACCGGAAATTCCTCCATGGCCAATGTTTTCGAACTTGTGGCCTGCAATGTCAATGAACTGGTGAATGATACGCCTCATGTTAAAAACCCCATGGAAGGATTGATATATCCCAATCCGGCCAGCGGCATCTTCACCTTTGAAGCCGGTCAACGGTTAGTCCCCGAAAAAATCGAAGTTTACAACATGCTGGGGCAAAGGGTAACAGCCCAATTGCTCAATCACCAGCATAAAAAAATTGAGATTGATTTGTCTGGAAACCTCCCGGGTATTTACTTTGTGCGTTTCAGAACCACAGAAGGAATTATTTCCGGCAAAATAAGCTGGGTTCCCCGTTAATTTATTGAATATGCAGCAATTTGTCATCGCTATCATCCTTTTCGTTCTTTTTGCCGGGTGTCAATCGGGGAAATCTCCGAAATTGAAGCAAGCCTCCCCGAATGATTATGCCCACGGATTTTCCATTGAAAAACAAGAAACAGGGGTCAAACTGACGGTTTACAATCCATGGGAAAAAGCCACCAATATTGCCATGGAGTACTACCTGCTGAAGCAGGGAGTCCCTGTTCCCGAAGACCTCCGTGACAAAAATATCATCCGCACCCCCGTTCAAAGGGTCATCTGCCTGTCCACCACCCACCTGGCTTTTCTGGGTGCCCTGGATGTGACCGATGCGTTGGTCGGTGTTTCCGGAAGCAAGTACGTCACTCATCCCCAAATCAGGAAACGCATCGATGCCGGCGAATTGCCCGATATCGGTTATGGACAAAACCTGAATTATGAACAGATTGTGGAACTCAAACCGGGACTCGTGATGATGTACGGGGTAGGCAGCGAAGTAACCAGCTATGCGCGAAAGCTTGAAGAACTGGGTATTCCCACCGTAATGATTGCCGAATACCTTGAAGAAAAACCGCTGGGAAAAGCCGAATGGATTAAATTAACAGGTGCTCTGTTTGAAAAACAAAAGGAAGCAGACACCTTCTTTGCTGAAGTGGAAGCAGACTACCTTCACTGGAAAGAAAAGGCCGGACAGGCCTCCCCCAAACCCGGCGTCATGGTCGGTTCCCCCTACAAAGATACATGGTGGGTTCCCGGCGGCGATTCCTATATGGCCAATCTTATCGCCGATGCCGGAGGACATTATCTTGGCGGAGATAGCAAAGGACAGGAGAGTTATGTCATCTCTTTTGAAAATGCCCTGGCAATGGCCAGTCAGGCCGATGTATGGATTAATATGGGCAATCTCTCCTCCAAAAAAGAAATCTTAGCCGCCGATGAACGGTTCAAAAACTTCAGGGTTTTCCGGGAAGGGAAAATTTATAACAATATAAAACGAATGGGACCTCATGGGGGAAATGATTTCTGGGAGAGCGGAACCGTTCATCCGCACCTGGTCCTGAGGGACCTGATCCAGGTCTTCTACCCCTCCATGAGCCAGGAAGAAATGATTTATTATCAGGAGATAAAATGAAGTCGGATCAAAAAAACAGAAAATCGAACGTTACCTGGCTCTTTGCATTATTGGGCGGGCTTTTTCTGATTTTGCTGGCGGCTGACCTGCTGCTTGGTTCGATCATTATCCCTGTAAAAGATGTTTTCCGGGCCTTTTTCTCAAGCGGACAGGCCATGGATGAAACCTACCGCACCATTGTACTCGAATTCCGCCTTCCCAAAGCGCTCACCGCAGTGCTAACCGGGGCAGCGCTTTCGTTGAGCGGCCTTCAGATGCAAACCGTCTTCAGGAACCCGCTGGCAGGCCCTTATGTTTTGGGCATCAGTGCGGGGGCCAGTCTGGGAGTGGCCCTTTTTGTACTCGGTTTTTCGTCGGTGTTCGCCTGGGGTATCTTTTCCACAACCGGGGCATGGCCCCTTGCCCTGGTGGCCTGGACGGGTTCTTTCCTGGTGATGCTGCTCGTACTTTATGTTTCGGTCAGGGTGAATGATATCATGACGATCCTGATTCTTGGAATTTTATTTACCAGTGCTGTTACCGCCATCGTAAATATCCTGCAATATTTCAGCGATGAATCGATGCTCAAGGCATTCATTGTTTGGACCATGGGGAGCCTGGGCAGCGTAACCAAATCGCAGTTAACTGTGCTGACGCCTGCCGTTGCTGCAGGCATTCTTCTGGCTTTTTTTAAGATCAAAGACCTCAACGCATTTCTTCTGGGAGAAAACTATGCGCGTTCACTGGGTGTTTCCATAAAAACCAGCCGTGTTATCATTTTTCTAAGCACCAGCCTGCTGGCAGGCACCATCACAGCTTTTTGCGGCCCCATTGGTTTTATTGGAATTGCCGTTCCCCACATTTGCCGGGTTCTCTTCAAAACCGCGAACCACCTGATCCTTGTTCCTGCAGTGATCTTAACCGGCAGCATTGTCATGTTGTTCAGCGATATAATATCCCAATTGCCGGGCATGCAGACCACCCTGCCCATCAATTCGGTAACGGCCCTTATCGGTATTCCCATAATTATCTGGATGATTGTTAAAAACAGAAAATTCGTTTCCGTATCATGATGCCACCCGAAAGCTTCAATATCGAACTGAATCAACTGGCAGTGGGCTATGAACAACCCGGCAAACGGCCGCTTCCAATCCTTGAAGATGTCAATTTTTCGGCAATGACCGGAGAGATGGTTGCGCTTATCGGCAGCAACGGCATCGGGAAAAGCACTTTATTGAGAACCCTGGCCGGTTTTCAGCGCAATCTGGCAGGCGACATCCAAATCAGTGGCAGAAACCTGAAAAAATTAACCACCAAAGAGATTGCCCGGATAATGAGCTTTGTATCCACCGAAAACATCCGGGTACCTAATTTATCGGTTTTCGACCTGGTAGCTTATGGACGGTTTCCATACACCAATTGGATAGGGATGCTCACAGAGGAAGATCAGGCCGTGGTTTACGAGGCTATTCAAAAAGTGGGCCTGCAAGGTCTGGAGCACCGGCCGGTAACACAAATCAGTGATGGCGAACGCCAAAGGGCAATGATTGCCCGGGCCCTCGCACAGGATACCCCGGTCATTATTCTCGATGAACCCACCGCTTACCTCGATGTGAGCAACAAATATGAGATTTTCCACCTTTTGCAGATGTTGGCCGGTGAAAAAAAGAAAACCATCGTTCTGTCCACCCACGACCTCAACATCGCTTTGCGTGAAGTGGATAAACTCTGGATAATCACAGAAAAGACCAAATACCAGGGAGCTCCCGAGGACGCTGTTCTCCGGGGATGGCTAAACCAATTGTTCATAAACGAACATGTGGGTTTCGATGCCAGCGAAGGGGCTTTCTTCTTCAAGAAAGCATTCCGGGCCAAGGTAAAGGTCAGCGGCGAAGGCCTGCCCCTCACCTGGACCCTGCGTGCACTCAACAGAAAAGGTTATCAGATCGTGATGCAGGCCGACCCGGATTTTTGGGTGAAAGCCGAAGAAAATAAATGGGAACTCTCCACAAAACATTTGCATAAAACCTTCAATTCCATCTACCAACTATTGGCCTACCTCGACCGGCCTGAAAGCCAGGAGAATCATCCGATGACTGCAAATCAACGGATGAGTGCCTCCCGAAGGCCCAATTATCGGGAGTAGAAAAGCACGGCCATGCTTTTAACCAGGGCAGGCAGGCTTCGCTCCCTTCGTCCGCTACCAATTCCTCTTTGCGTCTTTGCGCCTTTGCGAGAATTTCCAATTCCTCTTTGCGCCTTCGCGTCTTTGCGCCTTTGCGAGAATTTCCAATTCCTCTTTGCGTCTTTGCGCCTTTGCGAGAATTTCCAATTCCTCTTTGCGCCTTCGCGTCTTTGCGAGAATTACAAAAAATAATTTCGGGGTAAAATGGAGTTGAAGCTGGCATTCATGTCCGCAAATTCTCCAAAAAAAAGAGGCTGCCTTTTCAGACAACCTCTTCGTACCTATCCTCTTTTTTGTGTTTCTCCTTATGCAATTTTAATGTCGACCGGAGCTTTTTCCAGTGCTTCCTCTTTTTTAGGCAGAACAAGCTTTAATACGCCGTCCTCGAACTGAGCACTGATTTTTTCGGCATCAACGGTTCTGGGAACCCTGAACTTGCGCTCGAAATTGTATGCTCCAAATTCACGGTGCTCATATTTAAAGGCCTCTTTCTCATCTTCCTTTTCTTCGGGAAGTTCTGACTTTACAGTCAGGACCTGCTCATGGTAATTCAACTGCACATCTTCCTTTTTAAACCCCGGAAGCAACAATTCAACGCGGAAATCGGTATCGGTTTCAAAAATGTTGGTTGCTGGTTTGCAGTTGCACTCATTCAGGTAGTTCTCATCGTAGTCGTTCCTCAAAAAATTATTGAACAACTGATCGACCAAATTCTGGTTTACATTGCGATGCGGATTGTGAAATCTTACTAAATTCATATCTTTTCCTTTTTATACGTTAAAAATCGTTTTATTAAACTCTGCCCTCTACTTATCAACTCCCGTTCCATTCCGGAAAAATGAGGATTTCAGAGTTTTTAAGGAAAATTTTACGCCATTATGTCCGAATACATCGAATTTCACATGAATAAATGTCATCTTATATACCTATCTACATGTTTTTATAACAAAAAAGAGTTCCTCCTGTCAATAGATTTTGGTATATTTGAACGGAACAAGATGGATTAAGAGAATAAATTTCATGAATTGATCCATGAAATAAGTGTTCACCTGGTGCAGAACCTCAGGAGAGATTCACCCGTAAAAATGGAAAAAGTCTCCGGAAAAAATATTATAACGCATTGTTATTCATTAATTTACTAACAAATATTAAATCATGAAAAACGTTTTATCAGGCATCATCCTTACCAGTTTAGTGCTACTGGCAATCACATTGAAAGCAGAGATTCAGCTTCCTGCCATTTTTGGAAGCAACATGGTTCTCCAGCAACAAACCGCGGCCTCCTTATGGGGCAGCGCCACTCCCGAAGCAACTGTTGAGGTTAACACGTCCTGGGACAACGGGCGGTATACCATTCAGGCTGGGCCTGAAGGAGACTGGGAAGTAAAAATAAAAACTCCCGGAGCAGGCGGTCCGTTTAACATCCGCATTTCCGACGGCCAGGAATTAACGCTTCAAAATGTAATGATTGGAGAGGTGTGGGTATGTTCGGGACAATCGAATATGGAGATGCCCATGAAAGGCTACCGGAACCAGCCGATTCTGGGAGCCAATGAAGCCATTGCCACATCGGAGAATAATGAAATCCGGCTTTTTACCGTTGACCGGGCTAAAAGCCTTGAGCCTGGTAAAGATTTTACGGGTTCCTGGCTGGAATGCACTCCCGGAAATGTCGCCGGTTTCAGTGCAACGGCATATTTCTTCGGAAGAATGCTTCATGAAGCCCTGGATGTTCCCGTGGGATTAATCAGTTCCAACTGGGGAGGAACACGCATTGAACCCTGGATGAGTGAAGGCGGCGTCCGGCAATTTGATTGGGTAGACCTTCCCGACAAAAACATGGAGGGCGATTTTTCCCAGCAGACTCCAACTGTTCTTTTCAATGCGATGATTGCTCCCATGGTGGGGTATGGCATCAAAGGAGCCATCTGGTACCAGGGAGAATCCAACAGAAATGAACCGGATAAATATGAACAACTGCTTCCGGGACTGGCGGAAAACTGGCGGAAAGAATGGGATACCGGCGAATTTCCCTTTTATTATGCACAGATTGCTCCTTACGATTATGGAGAAAGAGGGCTTAACTCAGCCTTTATTCGCGAGGCAATGCTTAATGCTTCCGATGGACCGAACATGGGCATGGCCTGCCTCATGGATGCCGGGGAGAAAAATTGCATTCACCCGGCCAACAAAGAGGTTGCCGGCGAGCGCCTGGCCTTTCTTGCCCTGGCCAAAACCTATAAAAAAGATGGAATTGCCTGCAGAGGACCCGTTCTGAAAGAAATGAAGGTCGATGGAAGCCTGGTCAATCTGACTTTTAACCATGCGGAACAGGGACTGACCACTTTTGGAAAGCCACTGAAAAACTTTAAAATCGCCGGGGAAAATAAACGCTTCCATCAGGCAGAAGCGGTTATTACGCGCAACGGAATAACGCTCTCCTCTCCATATGTCTCCAAACCGGTTGCCGTGAGGTACGCGTTTGAAGATTTTGTGGTGGGTGAATTGTATAATATTGCAGGACTGCCGGCTTCTTCTTTCCGGACAGACAACTGGGAGGCGGAGGAGTGATATAAATGCTTACTTTTGCCAAAAAGCAAAAGTATGCGCATCGATATCATAACCGTATTGCCCGAAATATTGGAGAGCCCGTTGAATTATTCCATTGTTAAACGGGCACAGGAAAAGGGTCTTGCTGAAATTCACCTGCATAACCTCCGCGATTTTTCAGAAGACAAACACCGGAGGGTGGATGATTACGCCTTTAGTAAAGGGGCGGGGATGGTCATGGCCATTCAACCCATTGAAAAAGCCATTGAGTCGCTCAAAAAGGAGCGCGAATACGATGAAATCATCTTCACAACACCTGACGGGCACCTCTACAATCAGAAAGAAGCCAACATGCTTTCGCTGAAAAAAAACATGATTATTTTATGCGGCCATTACAAAGGGATGGATCAGCGCATCCGCGACCATTACATCACGCGGGAGATATCCATCGGCGATTATGTGCTGACGGGGGGAGAACTGGCGGCAGCGGTTATTACCGACAGTGTGGTGCGCTTGCTCCCGGGGGTTCTTTCCGATGAAACCTCGGCCCTCTCCGACTCCTTCCAGGACAACCTGCTTAGTCCTCCCGTATACACCCGCCCCGCAGAATACAAAGGCATGAAGGTGCCTGAAATCCTCCTGAGCGGAAATGATCAACGGGTGGATGACTGGAAACTCAACCAGGCACTGGAACGAACAAAAAAACTGCGACCCG
>CAYTDH010000081.1:0-12862 GCA_964436325.1 uncultured Tangfeifania sp. | reverse complement strand
GGATTTCGTGCCGTCACCTTCGATGATATCAAAACAGCCTACCGCGAACAGGTGGAAGGACTTGTTGACGGAGATGCAGATCTCATTCTCCTGGAAACCATCTTTGACACCCTGAACGCCAAAGCCGCTATCTTTGCCATCGAAGAGGCACTCCGGGAACGGCAAATGAAGCTCCCGCTCATGATCTCCGGAACCATCACCGATGCCAGTGGAAGAACCCTTTCGGGACAAACCCTCGAAGCTTTCCTCAACTCCCTTTCTCATGTCGATCTTTTGAGCATCGGACTCAACTGCTCACTGGGAGCCAGCGATCTGAGACCTTACGTTAAAGAACTTTCCGAAAAAGCCCCCTTTTACATCAGTGCCCACCCCAATGCCGGATTGCCCAACCAGTTTGGGGAATACGATGAAACCCCGGAAATTATGTCCGGCTACATCAAAGAATACCTCGACAACAGCTACGTCAATATCATCGGGGGTTGCTGCGGTACAACCCCGGAACATATCCGCCGGTTTGCCCAAATGGCAGAAAAAGCCAATCCCCATTCCCGCATTCACCAAAGCCAGGACACCCGCCTTAGCGGTCTGGAGCCGGTAACCCTTACTCCTGAAACCAACTTCGTGAACATCGGGGAACGGTGCAATGTGGCCGGCTCGCGGAAGTTCGCCCGCCTTATCCGTGAAGAAAAGTACGAGGAGGCCCTGGCCATCGCCAGAAACCAGGTGGAAAACGGTGCCCAGGTTATCGATGTCAACGTGGACGACGCCATGCTCGACGCCGAAAAAGAGATGGTTACCTTTCTGAACCTCATGATGGCTGAACCCGACATCGCCAAACTCCCCGTAATGGTCGATTCCTCCAAATGGAACGTACTGGAAGCAGGACTGAAAAGCCTGCAGGGAAAAGCCATCGTTAACTCCATCAGCCTTAAAGAAGGGGAAGAGGTTTTCATAAACCAGGCAAAACAAATTAAACGCTATGGTGCCGCCGTGGTTGTAATGGCTTTCGACGAAAAAGGCCAGGCAGACTCTTTTGAACGGCGGATAGAAATTTCTCAGCGGGCTTATCACCTGCTAACCGAAAAAGTGCATTTTCCGCCCCAGGATATCATTTTCGACACCAACGTACTGACCATCGGCACCGGCATCGAAGAACACAATAATTATGCGGTAGACTTTATCAAATCGGTGGAATGGATAAAAAAACACCTTCCCTTTGCCAAAACAAGCGGAGGAATAAGCAATGTTTCCTTCTCTTTCAGAGGAAATAATGTCGTCCGTGAAGCCATGCACTCCGTTTTCCTGTACCACGCCATCCGTGCCGGACTCGACATGGGTATCGTTAACCCAGGAATGCTTCAAATCTACGATGAAATTCCCAAAGACCTTCTGGAAAAAACAGAAGATCTTATCCTCAACCGGCGTCCCGATGCCACCGAACGCCTGCTTGATTTTGCCGAAGAATATAAACAGGAGGATAAAAAAGAAACCAAAAAAGATGACTGGCGCGAATTACCGCTGGAAAAACGTATTGCCCATTCACTGATCAAAGGCATTCCCGATTTCGTGGAACAGGATATGAATGAAGCCCTCAAAATATACCAGCCGGCGCTTAATGTCATTGAAGGTCCCCTGATGGATGGAATGAATATTGTAGGCGAGCTGTTTGGCTCCGGGAAAATGTTTCTCCCACAGGTGATCAAATCAGCCCGGGTGATGAAAAAAGCCGTGGCATGGCTGCTTCCCTATATTGAAGCCGAAAAAGCACAAATGAAAGACACCAGCCGTCAGAAGAAGGTACTGCTGGCAACCGTTAAGGGGGATGTCCACGATATCGGGAAAAACATCGTGGGGGTGGTCCTGAGCTGCAACAACTACGAAATTATAGACCTCGGAGTGATGGTTCCCACCGAAAAAATCCTCGAAACTGCCACCCGCGAAGAAGCAGATATTATCGGGCTCAGTGGATTGATAACCCCCTCCCTCGAAATCATGGTGGATATTGCCAAAGAGATGGAACGCCGCAAAATGAATACCCCGCTGCTCATCGGAGGGGCTACAACATCCAAAATCCACACTGCTGTGAAAATTGAACCGGAGTATTCCCATCCGGTAGTGCACGTTAAAGATGCTTCCCTCGCTGTTAATGTCACCTCAAACCTCATCGCAGGAAACGAAAAATACATTGCCTCAGTTAAAGATGATTATTCCCAAATCCGGCAGTTCCAGGGCAAGCGAAAACCCAAACAATACCTGTCGCTGGAAGAAGCCAGGGAAAATAAATTTCAAATCGACTGGAGCAATACCCCCCTTTACACTCCCAACGAACTGGGCGTTAAACACCTCATCGATTATCCCCTGGAGGAACTCCGGAAATACATCGACTGGACCTTCTTTTTCCTGACCTGGAACCTGAAAGGCCATTATCCCCAAATCCTGAATGATGAGAAACAAGGTGAAGAGGCACGGAAACTCTATGCTGAGGCCAATGCCTTTCTCGATGAAATCATAGAAAAGAAGATGTTGCAGGCCAATGCCACCTATGGGATATGGCCCGCGAATGCAGCGGGTGATGACGTTATACTCTTCAAGGACGAATCGCGGGAACAGGAGGCAGGCCGTTTTTACCACCTTCGCCAGCAAGAAAAGAAAAAAGAAGGATCACGCAACTTTTGCCTTTCCGATTTTGTGGCTCCCCTCGAATCGGGTAAAGCAGACTATTGCGGGGGTTTTGCCACCACCGCGGGAATAGGCATCGAACCCTGGAAAGACCAGTTCATCAAAGACCACAATGACTATAAAGCCATTATGCTCGAGGCACTGGCCGACCGCCTGAGTGAGGCCTTTGCTGAACTGTTGCACGAAAGAATCCGCAAAGAATTCTGGGGGTATGCCCCCCATGAAAACCTGACGCATGAAGAGCTGCTGAAGGTAAAATACCAGGGCATACGCCCCGCACTGGGCTATCCTGCCTGTCCGGAGCATTCGGAAAAGGAAAACCTCTTCCTCCTGCTCGAAGCTGAAAAAACCGGCATGACGCTTACCGAGCATTTTGCCATGTATCCCAATGCCTCCGTTTCCGGACAATATTTCGCACATCCCGATTCACGCTATTTCAGCCTCGAAAAAGCAGGCCGCGACCAGGTAGCCGATTATGCGCGCAGAAAGGGAAAACCGGTGGAATACATCGAAAAATTCCTCCCGACAAACCTGAATTATAAATAAAAAATGAAGGCCATGCAGCGCTTTAACCTTGTCAACAATATCCTGGGGTGGGTGGTTTTTTCCATTGCCGCCCTGACCTATATCCTCACCCTGGAACCCACAGCCAGTTGGTGGGATTGCAGTGAATTCATTATCAGTGCATACAAACTGGAGGTGGGGCACCCTCCGGGAGCACCGATTCATATGATTCTCGGAAGGTTTTTCACCCTTTTTGCCCCCGACCCCTCAAAAGTGGCGCTGACAGTGAATTTGCTGTCTGCCCTGGCCAGTGCAGGCACTGTAATGCTCCTCTACTGGAGCATCGTTCACCTCACCCGGAAATTATTCCCGAAAGACAACCGTACAAAAGCGGATTATATGGTTATCTGGGGAAGCGGACTGGCAGGTGCGCTGGCCTTTACGTTTACCGATTCATTCTGGTTTTCTGCCGTGGAAGGCGAAGTGTATGCTTTGTCCTCCTTTTTTACGGCTGCCGTTTTCTGGGCTATCCTCAAATGGGAAAACAGTGCCCATTCGAAATATGCCAACCGGTGGCTTATTTTTATTGCCTACCTCCTGGGGCTTTCCACCGGCGTACACTTGCTTAACCTGCTGGCTATTCCAGCCATCGGTATGGTATACTATTTTAAGAAATATCCATTTTCATGGAAAGGAGCCGTCACCGCTTTTGGAGTATCCCTGGGCATTCTGGCTGGCATTCAATATTTAATTATTCCCGGGCTGCCCCGCATTGCCTTCTTCTTCGATAAAATTTTTGTGAATGGATTTGGCCTCCCCTTCAATTCCGGAATTCTTTTCATGGTCGCACTTATCATCGGCGCTGCCGTATGGGCCGTCAGGTATACCCGGAAAAGAAACCTCGTACTCTGGAACACCGCAGTTACAGCCTTAATTGCCATCCTTATCGGATATTCCTCCTTTGGCATCATCTTAATCAGGGCCTCTGCCAATCCCCCTATGAATCAGAACCACCCCGATAATGCCTTTGCCCTCCAACGTTACCTTAACCGCGAGCAGTACGGCGATCGCCCCTTGCTCCATGGTCCGTATTACAATGCCCCCATCGTTGGAACAACAGGCAGAAAAAAGCTATACAGCAAAGTAGACGGGAAATATGTGGTGACCGGGACCACCGCAAAAAAGACCCGCTATAACTCCAAAATGCAAACACTTTTCCCACGCATGTACAGCAATCAGCCCCGTCATATCAGAGAATATAAAGAATGGGGAAAAGTAAAAGGCCGGCCGGTAAGAGTCCACGACCGAGGAGAACTAAAAACCCTCAATAAACCCACATTTGTTGAAAACCTGCGCTTTTTCCTCTCTTACCAGATGGGGCACATGTATTTCAGGTACTTCATGTGGAATTTCGCAGGTCGCCAGAACGATATCCAGGGACACGGGAGTTTTATGAACGGAAACTGGATCAGCGGCATTGATTTTCTGGATGAAGCCAGGGTTGGCCCCCACGAGAACATGCCTTCGTTCATGAAAAATATCCCTTCCCGCAACACCTACTATTTTATCCCCTTGCTATTTGGTTTAATCGGGCTTTTCTATCAGTATAACCATAGCCGGAAAGGGAAGGAGAGTTTCGCCATTACCATGACCCTTTTCGTTTTTACCGGCATCGCCATCATTGTCTATTTAAACCAAACCCCGCTGCAGCCGAGGGAAAGGGATTATGCCTATGCCGGTTCATTCTATGCTTTTTCCATTTGGATTGGAATGGCTGTTCCCGCAATTTATTCCATGATTTCGAAAGTACTGAAAGGCATTCCCGGAGCGGTGGTTGTCACAACCGCTTCCCTGATTCTGGTGCCGGGAGTTCTGGCCACTCAGAATTTCGACGACCACGACCGCTCAGGCCGTTATATGACCCGCGATTATGCCATCAATTACCTTGAATCGTGTGCTCCTCATGCCATTTTATTTACCTATGGCGATAATGACACCTTTCCGCTCTGGTACGTTCAGGAGGTAGAGAAAGTGCGCCCCGATATAAAAATCATCAATTTAAGTTACCTGGGAATGGACTGGTACATTACCCAGCACCGCAGGGCCTCCAACGAAGCCGCTCCCATCCCTTTCTCCTTTGAAAAAGAAAAATATTACATGGGTCGCAGAGATGCCATCGTTTTTCAGGAACAGATTCAGGAACCCATTAACCTGCAGGATGCCATGGAATTTGTGGGCAGCAATGACCCCCGTACACAGGTCAAAATGACCAACGGTCAAGCCCTCAACTTCCTCCCCTCACGTGATTTTTTCCTTGAGGTGGACAAACAAAAGGTTTTGCAAAACGGAACCGTTCAACCGGAAGATGCAGACCGGATCGCCGACCGCGTCGAATTCAACATTCAAAAAAGGTATATTTCAAAAAGTGAAATGGCCATACTCAATATTATTGCAGCCAACAACTGGGAACGCCCAGTGTATATTGACCACAGCCTGCTGCATACAGGCAATATCTTTTTTACCGACTGGCTGCAGTTCGAAGGACTGGCCTATCGCTTTGTCCCCATTAAAACAGAGCAGAGAGGGCAGGCATTTGGTCATATTCACCCGGATATCTTATACGAAAACGTCATGAATAAATTTGTCTGGGGCAATGTGAATGATCCCGAAATTTTTCTGGATGAATACAACAAAAAAGAGATCAAAATCATACAGGCACGACAGATGTTCGCAAGACTGGCAGAAGCGCTCATTGAAAATGGTGAAAAGAAAAAAGCGGAAGCGGTGGTCGACAAAATGTTTGAACTTTTCCCCGATGAAAGAATCCCGCTGAGTTATGACTCATTCCCGGCTGCAGAGCAATATTACAGGGCAGGAGCAATGGAAAAAGGAAACGAAAAAATAAGAAAAATGGCCGATAACAGCTTTGCCCTTCTCGATTATTACCTTTCCCTTCCCGAACGTTTTGCCCGGGTAATTGCCAATCAGCAAGAGCGTGAAATATCCCACCTCAGAAATTTGCTGGTCATTGCCAAAAAAAACAACCAATCAGCGGTTCATCAGGAAATCGACGACCGCTTAAAAAAATTGATCGACCGGTTAACCAGGGAGAAAAATTCATGATTGAACGATTTGCCTGGCCAGACACTGAGCCAGATTTCTACCTTTAGCCCGGATTCCGGGCGAGGGATGCAGCTCCATTTCATGTTCAATTACAGCCAGCAATTCAGCCTTAAAATCAGGTTCTTTTTCCGAAATATTAAAAAGAATCTGAAGGGCATAAACACGAATGCCCACAGGCTCCATCCCGTTGGTAAAGGCGTCCAGACAATAATCCATCAAAAAAGGATGATGACGTTCGTCTGGTGTGTTCAAACTGATCAATTTCAGAAACTGCCGTTTCTTGCCATGATGGGATTCACGCTTTAATACCAGAATGATTTCATCAAGGAAAGGCAGCAACTGCCCGGGATGGTTGTCATGATATTTGTCGGCAATCCAGGCAGCACGCCAGCTTTTGGGATGCTTACTGTAAAGGGCAACCTTCATCACAACAGGAAAAACCTCAGGTTGGCGATCCAGGGTTGCAATGATCAACTCCAGATTCTCCCAGGAATCAATTAAATCCAGCAATTCATGTTCCGTCATATTGGCTTTTTTTTCAAAGTTAGTATGTTTGAAGATTTCCTCCTCCGCAGAAGGGCCAAATTTGTGAATTATCGTTTTATCTTTGCCCCATGCTGAAAGTAACCTGCGCCATCATCATCAAAGGGGATAAAATGTTGCTTACACAAAGGGGGCAGCATCCTGAACATCCCTTTCAATGGGAATTCCCGGGCGGCAAACTAATAGGAGGCGAAACCCCGGAACACTCCATCGGGAGAGAAATACGGGAAGAATTAAATGTGACGATTGCTATTGCAGAAAAAGCTGTGCCGGTAATTTATGACTATGGTTTTAAAAAAGTGGAATTAATCCCATTTATCTGCCGCATTCAGAGTGGAAAGTTTACCCTGAATGAACACATCAATGCGAAATGGGTTCCCTTTGATGAAGCGATTGTCCAAAACTTATCGGGTGCAGACAGAAAACTGATTCAAAACCAAAAAAATCAAACCAGAATCCGTTTCCATATGTGCAAAAACAGTAATAACCTGCCCTGAATCCATATACCTGTCAAAAATCCATTCCCCGGACATAAGCCTTCATCCTGAACAAACCGGAAACACCATCCCATCATTATAGATCTGCCACCCTACCCATTCCACAATTTCACAATTTATCAATTTCACAATTTGCCAATTTATCAATTTACCACATTTCCCGGCCTCCCATCCAGAAAAGTCCGGATATTATGAGCGGCAATATTCATCAGCCGCTCCCGGGCTTCAGTGGTTGCCCAGGCAATATGCGGGGTAATGGTACAATTTTTTGCGGTAAGCAGAGGATTGTCATGTGAGGGGGGCTCACTGGACAAAACATCCAGACCTGCGCCTGCAATCCGCTCATTATTGAGTGCCTCAGCCAGGTCATGTTCCTGAATGAGGGCACCACGGCCGGTGTTCACCAGGAAAGCTGTGGGTTTCATCTTTTCAATGGCTCGCTTATCGAAGAATTCGTGGTTTTCGGCAGTGAGTGGACAATTAATGCTCACAAAATCACTTCCTTGCAGCAAAGTATCCAGATCAACCTGCCTGGCTTCAAGTTCTGTTTCTTTAACACTCCTGTTGTGAAAAAGCACAGGCATCCCGAAAGCCATTCCGATACGGGCAACAGCCTGCCCGATTCTCCCAAAACCGATAATCCCCAGCGTTTTTCCCGCCAGTTCAATCTGGGGTGTCAGATGGTAACTGAAATCGATGCTTTTATCCCATTTCCCGGACCTCACAGAATCAGCATGCACAGCCACATTCTGCACAAAATGAAGAATGTGCGAAAATACCATCTGAGCAACCGATGGTGTACTGTAAGCGGGGATATTGGTTACAGTGATGCCTGCGTCACGGGCTGCACCAATATCAATTACATTGGTCCCTGTGGCCAGAACACCAATGTACCTGAGGTCAGGCAAAGCATCGATAACTTCACGGTTAAACACCACCTTATTGGTGAGTACAATTTCAGCCCCCCGCGCTCTTTCCACGGTTTTCTCCGGTGGCGTGCGATCATAAACCCTTAATTCTCCAATTTGTTGAAGGCCATTCCAGCTCAGGTCTCCTGAGTTCAGTGTATATCCATCGAGTACAACTATCTTCATATATTAACAATTCAAAATTTAAAATCCATTTTATTGGTTTGCCAGGGTTACTCCCACTCCATAACAAAGATTGGCGACACGAACAATCTTGTCGAAACGAATGCGGGAAACCTCGTCGGTCACCTTATGATAATCGGCATGGTACCCCGTGGCCAGATTTAAAATGGGCACCCCGCGGCTGTGAAAATGATGATGATCGCTGCTGCGAAAAAAATAATCGGGTAAAGAGGTATCGGGAACCAACCCCAGCGTGGTGCAAACGGAATCCGTAATATTCGCCAGCGGTGGACTAAAGGGACTAACCAGGGTGTAAATCCCGTCAAAATCCTTAATTTTTTTGGGCGAATGATCCCAGACAGAGTCCCTGGGCTCGCGAACACGTCCCACCATATCGAGATTAATACAGGCCACAGTTTTTTCCAACGGAAAAAGCGGATTTCTGCCATAATAGGCTGAGCCTAGTAATCCTACTTCCTCTGCCGTGACCCACAAAAAAACAATGCTTCGTTTCGGACGCGGCTCAGTGTCGGAAAAAGCTTCCGCCAGTTCGAGAAGGGTGGCCACTCCTGAGGCATTATCATCGGCTCCGTTGAAAACATCACCGTTGTCACCGATCCCCAGGTGATCGTAATGCGCCATGTAAACAATACACTCGTCTTTCAACTCCGGGTCGCTGCCTTCAATATACCCCACAACATTGTAAGCATCAACCGGCTCGGTTTTCATCACAGTCTGAACTTCAATAATCACTTCTCCAAATATTTTGTTCCCGGGGCCTCCCTTACCGGAGAGGCTATCGAGGTATGCTTCAAAAGCCCCCTCCTCCCCCAGTAGTGCATCGGCAAAAGAAACATTGGTCACAAAAACCTTTCCTGTATCCCCGGCACTATCAGGCCTAAGCACATAGCGCTCCCTGCTCATATATTTCCGGATGCCACTAAATGTTTGGTCATGCTTTTCCTTCGGGCTGGTTACCAGGATTACGGCACAGGCACCGGCATCCAGTATTTTCTGGCTTTTGGAACGCTCCAGTGTATTATTCCAGCCACCAGAGCCTGGTTCTCGGTATGTTTCGGGTGTTCCGGTTGCACAAAGAACAATTTTTCCCTCAAATCCAGAATCCTCCATTCCAAGCTCGTTGCCTTTCTTCAAAGAAAGCCCAAAACCGGAAAGCAGCGCTTCTCCACTGGCTTTTACGTTTCCCTTCTGTTGATTCAGACAAATAACGGAACGTGTTTGGTGTTCCTTTTGATGATCTGGACCCCAAATAGCCAGAAACGAATTATCCTCATCAAGTATTGCCGATACAATGTCAACCTTCTGAAAAAAATGATCGGCCAGGGGAATCAGCCCGGTATTCCGGGCATTTTCCCGTATATAATCTGCGGCTATTTCCAATCCGGGAATCGCTGTTCCAAATTTGCGCCCCTGCAACGAATCGGAAGCCAAAAAGGTAATGTGCCTTTTTAAATCGGCTTCTGAAATAGAAGGATGCCCTTCTTTCCGGGCAAACAAAAGAAAAGGGAAAATGGTTAAAATAACCGGGAAGAACCAAAAATTTTTCAAAATCATTCTTTAACTTCCATTAATTTACGATATTTAAGAAAAAGAACGATAAAAATAGCAAGAAAGAAGAATCAAAAAAAACAAAGCCCCTATTTTTGTTCTATGCTATTGAAAACAAAAAAAAACATGATGAAACGAGCCATGATCCGCCGGCTGGCGAAACACACAGGAAAATGGTTATATGGCGAGTCCCATGTGTTACCATTAAAAATAAACAATTATAAACACATGAAAAGAAAACGTTTTGCCTCTATTTTTCTGGGTTTGGCAGCCCTACTTATCATTCCTTCATGTGCAATAAACCCGGTAACCGGGAAAAAACAGCTTATGCTCATGTCGGAAGCGCAGGAAATCGCTCTGGGAAAACAATATGACCCCCAGGTAATGGCTACTTTCGGGGAATATTCCGAAGAAGAACTACTACGCTTTATTGAAGTTAAAGGCCGGGAAATGGCCAAAATCTCGCACCGCCCCAATCTGGAATACCATTTCCGTATCCTCGACACCCCGGTGATCAACGCGTTTGCCGTTCCGGGAGGCTACATTTACTTTCCCCGGGGCATACTGGCACAATTTAGCAGTGAAGCGGAACTGATGGGGGTGCTCGGCCATGAAATGGGGCACATAACAGCCCGGCACACCGTGAGTCAGCAAAGCAAACAACAACTGGGACAATTGCTTTTGATCGGAGGAATGATTGCCTCCGAGAGATTCCGCGATTTTGCCGGATACGCTTCCCAGGGAATGCAATTGCTTTTCCTGAAATTCAGTCGCGACAATGAACGGCAATCAGACCGCCTGGGCGTGGAATATGCTTCGCGCATTGGATATGATGGCGGCGAAATGGCCCGTTTTTTTAATGTGCTGGACCGAATGCAAATGGAAAGCGGACAGGCAGGTGTGCCCACTTTCATGTCAACCCATCCGGATCCGGGCAACCGTCAACAGACCGTAGACCAATTGGCCCGCCAATGGAAAGACAGCCTCGATTATTCCGATTATCAGGTGAACCGCGACAGCTATCTTGAAATGATCGACGGCATGGTCTACGGAGAAGACCCGCGGCAAGGCTATGTTGAAGGAAATGTTTTTTACCATCCGGAAATGCAATTTCAGTTCCCGGTGCCAACCTCATGGAAATTGGAAAATTCGCCCCTGCAGGTTCAACTGGCACCTGACGACGGATCGGCCATGATGGTCTTTTCCCAGGCGCAGCAAAAAAATCTGCCAAATGCGGTAGAAGAAAACTTAAAAACGTTAAACCTGACCCTGCTCAGCTCCAGGGAAACCACCGTAAACGGAATGCCCGCCTACGCAGCGGTCTCCGAACAAGTATCTCAAAACCAACAGAATGGTGGGCAGCAAACCCTTAAGGTGCTTTCCTATTTTATTGATTTCAACGATAAAATATTTGTATTTCACGGTGTGGCTTCCGAAGAAGATTTTAACTCCCGGTTCCGGAACTTCGAATCAACCATGATCAACTTCGACCGGTTAACCGATCCTTCGAAACGAAATGTAAGTCCTAAACGTATAAAAATTGTCCGGGCACGGGAGACAGCGGAGTTGTCAGACATTTTTGCCAGCCAGGGAATATTGCAACACCAGATGGAGGAGCTGGCCCTGCTGAATAACCGGGAACTCACCGACCGAATTCCGGCAGGAACAAAAATCAAGATTGTAACCGATTAAACCCAGCACAAAGAACAAGAGTAAAGAAAAAAGAAAGATTTTTATGCCGGATTAAAATTTATATCTTCGCTTTCACAAAAATCACGCTTTGATGCTCAAAATATTGCTATATCCGTTTTCGCTGCTCTATGGAATTTTTGTTTATATACGTAACCAGCTTTATGACCTGAATATTCTGAAGTCACATGAATTTGACGTTCCTGTCATCTCCATCGGAAACATCACCGTGGGCGGTACCGGAAAAACCCCCCACGTGGAATACCTGATTAATCTCCTCGGAGACAATTTTAAAGTTGCTGCCCTCAGCCGCGGCTACAAACGAAAAACGCGTGGATTTCGCTGGGTAAAGACCGATTCCTCCTTTACTGATGTGGGCGATGAACCCTTGCAGGTGAAAAAGAAATTTCCGAAAATTGCCGTTACAGTTTGTGAAAACAGGGTAAAAGGGGCAGAACAACTCCTCCGGCAAGACGATGAGAAAACCCCCGATGTCATCTTGCTCGACGATGCATTTCAGCACCGGCGCATCTCTTCGGGAATCAATATTTTACTCATCGACTATAACCGCCAAATCAAGGAAGACTTGCTCCTCCCGGCCGGCCGCCTGAGGGAAAGCGCTTCTCAAATGCGGCGGGCAAACATTATTATCTTCACCAAATGCCCGGGGGAAGTAACTCCCATTATGCGCCGTATCCTTCAAAAAGAAGTCCGGCTTAAACCATACCAGGATCTCTTTTTCACCACCTTTGCCTACGACAAAATTGAACCTGTCTTTTCCGGCAAAGAACTGCCGGATGATTTCTATGAAAAACAATCCTTCGGAATTCTCATTGTAACAGGAATTGCATTCCCACGGCTTATTCCGGAGTATCTGAAAAAATTTTCCAGTGAAACGGAAGTCCTCACTTATCCCGATCATCACAACTATTCCAAAGAGGATATCCAAACCATTATGCAAAAGTATGAGGCGCTCAAAAAGGAGAGGAAAATTATCATTACCACTGAAAAAGATGCCGTTCGCTTTATGGGATTGACAGGGCTGGAAGAATCCTTTCGCGAGGCATTGTATTACCTTCCCGTGAAAGTGAAATTCCTCGATGACGAAGGGAAATTGTTTAATAAAAAGATTTTCTGCTTTTTTTTCTTGATCAATCATTAAAACAA
>CAYTDH010000080.1:0-12941 GCA_964436325.1 uncultured Tangfeifania sp. | reverse complement strand
CCCTACTCTTGCAGCGGGCATTCCACCGATAAGTACGGTAGGTTCTCCCGGCGGAAGTACGGGCCCTCCAACATGAGGTACTGTGCCTGTCACCATCGGGCAGGTATGCATATCTGTTACTCTGGCTGCTGCTCCCATAACTTAAATCTTTTAATTAATTTGTACCAGCGACCCTTTTACCACGGCCACTGCACTTGTTGATAATTCAGCACCGGCACTCCCTTCTGCTTTTAATTGAGTACCTGCTTTAATGTTCATATCTGTGCCACTTTCCAAACCTGTATCGGTGGAAGATTTAACCGCAATGGCTGAGGCACTTTCAATGGTTATTCCATCGGAATTTAATTCAATAAAGTTTCCGTTTTCATCTTCAAATTTGATTCCCCCGTCGCTATCACTCAATACCAGTTTATTTCCGTTGGGTGTTTCCATTGTTATGCTGGACTCATCGTCATTGAAAATGAATTTCATTTCACTGCGGGTCACAAATCCCTTTTCATGATTATCATCCGATGCTGTTAGCGGGGCTGGTTTTGCGCTGCTGTTCATCATGCCCAGCACCACAGCATCATTTGGGTTTTCATTGATAAAGCCCACAATCACTTCATCGCCTATTTCGGGGCGGAAAAAAGAGCCCCTGTTTTCGCCTGCATCGAGGGTTGCAACCCGGGCCCATATACCTTGTTCTTCGATGTTCACGACAGGTAATTTCAATTGTATCCGGTCTTCGCCATCAGGGTCCTCCTCGAGTTGGGTAACAATTCCTATTTGTAATCCGTTAACAGCGGCCATAAGTCCTGCTGCCGGAAGATCATGAATAGTTACTTTTTCGGTAAACCATTTTGGCTGAATGCCAAATTCAGCGTCTACAATCCAGTTTCCTTCGGTAACCTGATGGCGAACAGCAGAAACATATACCTTCCCATTAAATCGTTCGCCTACTCCTTCAAGCATCAGAATTGTTCCCGGTTTTACACTTGCTATTCCCTGGAATTTCATGCGCCCGCGGACTTTTGCCATTTGTTGAAATAGCGCCCGGGCATTGGCCCATTCCTGCAGTGCTGTATCACTGCCACCGCCGTTTTTCAGTTCAAAGTTTTCGGGTCCTGCAACAGCCGAAAGATCATCGGGGGTCAGATTTCCGTTGAGGCTAATCCCCGGGTCACTGGCTTCCATTTCAAACAGTTCCTGGTCAGCCGGATTCCAGCCATAGGAGGTCACTTTTTGAAACTGATTGCGTGCGTCGATTTCGGCATCAAAGTCGAGCAGGGTGGCGCCATAAGAGATGGTTTCAGTTTCTGACTGCGAAACATCGGGAGCCTGAAAAACAAGTTTTCCGTCATCAACGATGCACACCTTCCCATTTGCCTGGGCCCTGGTGATGCAAAAATCCCAGTCGGTAACATTGTATTGCACCAGCTCACGATGCGAAACGCTCGTAGATTCCACCTCTTTTCCCAATCCGTATTGGTCGATGATTTGCTCCAGAATTTCACTGTCCGAACTCTCATAAAAATAACTGCTTTTTCTTCCAACCGTCATTTTTACGGCTTTATCCCTGCAATCGACAATCAAAAAGGATTGATTACTTCTGATTTTCAGATTATGCTTTATAACAACTCCCTTGAAGATGGTCTCCTCGTCGGAATGGTATCCGGCTTTTATCTCAATCTCTTTGCCCGGGATAAACAAATCCTGATTACTTAGGGGAAAGTCCTGATCGGAGGGGTTGCCATCGAGCATGGTAATCCGGGCTGAAGGAATCCGGTTAATTTCCTTTTCAACGGTAATGTTCATGACGGATACCGTTCCGGAAATTTCTTCTCCATCCACCAAAATTTTGTGAGTGATCAAGTCAGCGGAGCGCGGTGTATTTATGATTCTTTCATCGGGCATAATCAGGAACTTTTTTCTATGGGAGGAAAAAACAGGCGTTGCCCTGTTTTTAATTTTCTGAAATTAAGAAGGTTGTTTGCTTTGGCCACTTCCAGATAATATTTGGAATCACCATATATCCGGTAGGTCATCAGGGGGAGGGTATCTCCTTCTTTTACTTCGCGTACATGGGTCAAATCAGGAGAACTGTTGTTTTCCATGGCGACCCTGAGGTTGTCTTCCACAAAGCCTTTGAATTTGGCCCGGGCCGCTGCGCGCAGAGGCGTACCGTCGGGTTTGAACAGTTTAAAGGTAAGGTCCATCTCAGCGAGGGTTCCCTTAAACAGCAGGGTTCCCCACGAGATGATGAGGTAATTGGGGCGGTGTTCCTCCCCATTGTAGTCAAAAACCACCTTTTTGAATTGTTCTACATCATCAATTACCCCGCGGCCTTCATCCTTGTAGGTTTTGTCGTCGGCGGTTCCCGGAGCCCCATAGTCGGTAATAACCCCGGTCCGGTCGAACACAAACTCCAGTTCAAGGTCTTCGGGTAGGGCCCTGTTAAAACGCGGTGCAGCCGCACTGGTCCCGGGAGCCTGATCCTCGTTCTGCTCAATCTGGTACTTGTAAGAATATTTCTCCGGATTCAGCAATGTCTTGAATTCTCCGTCGGCTATTTCGTCGGAAAATTGTTCATCACTAAATGCCTTTATATTCAATTTTATCAATTCACCACTCATTTATCTTTCCTCTTTTTTTGAAAGAATGTCCATTACCTGTTCCACACACGCAGCAATAAGTTGCTCTTTAGCCCCCTGACTTAACCTGCCTGTTTTATTCTCCCTCTGTGTTTCGTCCACATTGATTTTTATATGCAATTCCTTAATTTCAATGGGCATGTTATTGTATCTTAAAATAGTTATAAGCCAATTCTATGGACTCAATAGCAATGTTGTTTTGTTCGGCATTGAAATCGGTTATGGCCCATTTTACAGGCCATGCATGTACCACATTCCAGGTCATGAGCGGCTCATGTTTTTCATTGAGCAGGCTGATGGTAAGATCTACAGGCGTAATATCGTATTCTTCCACTGCTTTCCTGCACCATTTTACCAGCTCTGAATTTACAAGAACCCCCCTTTTCAGTACCAGGTTGGGAAAAGATGTACGGACCGGCAATTTGTGCTTAAACCTGTTTTCTCCTCCTTCGGCCAAAGCCTCGGTTTCCAGTTCAACAGATAAACCGGAAACCGATTGAAACTGAAATTCACCCGGAATATGGGTAAATTCCACTTTGAAATGAAACCCCAAAGGAGGATAATAATTGGCCATTCTTATTCATTTTGTATGGTTAAACCTTCGTGAACAATCTCCATGGACTCGATGGCTACTTCATTGCCATCAGCTTTTAAGTCGGTCGATTGAATTTTTGAAGGCCATGCATTTTTAACTTTCCAGGTTACTACCGGCTCATGCTCTTCGTTAAGCATGCTAATGGTAATATCGCGCCTTTCGATGGTATTGAGCTTAACGGTATTCCACCAGTCAAAATATTCGTTGTCGGAAGCAAATGTGCCTCTTTTGAGGGTAATGTTGCTGTATTTTTGCATTCCGGGCATTTTAATTTTTGAATATTCCGGACTTGAACCCTCTCGGTATTCCACCACTTCAGATTCAACATCCAATCCGGAAACTTCGGTAAATCCTATTTTTGTTCCACCCCATTCCACCTGAAAATGGAATTTTACCATTGGATATGTTGTTGCCATAACTTTTTATTTTAAAGATTTTAGATTACAAATTAAGATTCCTGCATTTTATGAGAGAATTTCAGGATAATGAATTCGGCGGGCCTTACAACAGCCATTCCGATTTCAACATGCATGTACCCGTTAAGGATATCCTGGGCGGTCATGGTCTGGCCTAACCCCACACGCACAAAAAAGGCCTGTTCTTGTTTGGCACCAGCCAAAGCTCCTGCTCTCCACTGGAGCGCCAGGAAATTTTCAATCATGGCTCTGACTTTTACCCAGGTATTGGCATCGTTGGGTTCGAATACAAATTGAGCGGTAGCTTTTTTCACCGATTCTTCCACCATGTTGAAAAAGCGTCTTACGGAAATGTACCGCCATTCATTATCATTTCCGGCAAGTGTCCGTGCTCCCCATACAAGGGTGCCTTTTCCGGTAAAAGCGCGGATGGCATTAACTGATTTTCCTGCTTCGGTGTCCACATTCAGGCTTTCCTGTTCTTCATGGGTTACATTTACCGAGGGGCCTTTTACAGCAGTAATGCTGACATTGGCAGGTGACTTCCAAACGCCACGTTCCCGGTCAACAGATGCATAAACTCCCACAATAGCACCGCTGGGCGGCAGGACTACTCCTTTTTCTCCTATGGCATTTACAATTCCTTTATATACGGGATCCACCTCAAGGAGAGTGTCAGTTCGGTTTTTCCGCGAGGCGACAAGTTCATTGTAAAAATCATCGACCAGCTTTTCAATTTTCCCCAGCAGTGCTTTGAAATAAGGAGCTGCATTCACTGCAGTGGATGTTGCTGTATAGATATCATTTTTATCGGAGGTTGGTGCTTCAAATTCCAGCGGATCAAAATCGGTTTCAAAGTTATCGGCCAGCAGCGCGGTGTCCCAGGCAGGAGAAGGTGCAGCGCTGTTTGCAGACTGGCTGAAATGATTGTAATCGTACAATATGGTGAGCAACCGGTGAAAATTGGAATTTTCGGCCACAAACTTGGCATGGATGCTTGATACCGAATTGGTATCGGATGAATTGTTGTCGGTGATGGTTAAATCAAAAAATTCTTTAAAATAATCGTAAATATCACTGGCAACGGTCTGAAGATTGTTCCGGTCGGATACCGTTCCAATAGTCGGCGCCGTAAGATCCAACGTTGTTTGAATATCGGTATCCATATTATTTATGGAAGAGACAATATCGGCATTGAAAAGGGCCTCAATACTGGCTATGTCATCCCCTTCTTTGGTGTACTCGCCATTTATTATGGTATCGTAATCGATTTTGAAGGGCAAGGTGGTTTTCAGCCAGGGGTAGTAGACTGCGCCGTATTTCAGGTAATTCATTCCTGAATTGTTTCTGAAGTCTGCTACCGGATCGGTTGAAGGAGAAATTTCCTCGTCACCATCAACGATATCGAGGACAGCAAACCTGTCCTGCAGCTTATTGCACTGTGCCAGCATGGCGGCGTGCACTTCACCCGCTTCGGCTGCAGATAAATGCACGGATTCAGGTATGACCAGCAAAGTGGGGAGGTCCACTTTTTCCAGTGAGGTGAGCCCGTCGAGCAGTTCCTGCTTATCCACGTCCGAAGGCTGGGAATTGTAATCGCCCACCGAAACAATGAAGCATTCCCCTCCCCCGTTGGCATAAAACATGCGCACGGAGTCATACAAAAGGTTAACGCCGTTTACAACAGCCGACTTGACCGAATTGTCTGATTTGAGTTCGATTTCAATGGTGGTAGGGTCGGGTGCTCCGCCGAAATAGTATTCATATTCAGGGAGTGAGCTGATTTTTACCGGTTTAATGATTTCATCAGCATGATAGTCAACGCCATCCACTAAGGCTTGTTCGGTGTAGCCGATAAAAGCAGGAACAGCCGTTTCTACTTGCGCTACAGAAGGCGGAAACTTGGAAATTTCCTCAATGTAAACGCCTGGTGTTTTGTAAGATGTTGCCATAATTCCTTGGTTTAAATATTACATGTTTATTTCTGAATATATTTTGTTGTTGGAAATATCGGGCTTAATCATTTTGTAGCCTGGATTGGGGAGTTCCTCTTTGTCCAGTTCCAGCGAAATAAAACCATTTAGGGTGAGAGGGTGGTCCGTTTTGGAAATTAAAATACGGGCATCCCCGTTTTCAACTTCCACATCATCGGCCCCTGAAACGCTTTGTTCCTCGTCGAAAACATAACGCCACCACGTCTTCCGGTTGCCAAATTCCAGATGGAAGGCAGCAGGTGTTCCGGGAATTTTATCCTGAACATCGGTAATATCCCTGGAAGAATCTTCACCCTTCATAAATATGCGGATTAATCCGAAAAGATTTTTGGTCTTGTCCGGAGGAAGGTTCCCGAGTTCCTCTTCGGCGGAGACTGCCGACAAGACAAAATTGTCGTCGATGATGCCATCCCCTCCTGAAAGCGGAATCAATGGAAAATCACCGCCCTCTTCCGGAAGCCGTTGGTTTGAAAAATAAAATAAACCATTTGAAATGCCGATATCCAGATCAGAGTAATTAAAAAAGCAGGAATCACCGAATTGCACGGTAAAGGTAAGGACTAAATTTTCATCCATGGCAATAAAGGGAGATTGTTCATCAGCAGATTCGACTTCAGTCCAGACCGAAAATCCGGTCTTCCCGGGGTGAAAGATCATCTTTTGGCCGTTCAGTGCCTGCCAGGTCTCAGCGGTTGGTTCAATCTTGAAAAAACGCTGAAAATCATATTCTTCCAGTTGCCTGCCTTGTTCTTCTTCTGTCAGAGAATCAAAATCATCATTCCCTTTATTCAGAAAAAACCGGTGCATGATCCGGATGGTAAACAATTCCTTGTATTTGACAGAAAAACTCATTGCTGTAAGTCATTTAAATTTCCACCCACATGCGTAATAACTTCAGAAGTAGCCAGTTTTTTATCGCGGTCAATCTGAATAAGTTGTATTTTGTACATCACAGAAGGCAACTGACGGCCTCCAAGGGTTCCCCAGATATGATTCAGCTCTTCAAAAGAGGGCGTGAAAAGTTCGATGTTAAACCTGAAATAGTCCAGAATATCAAACGAAACATTGTTCCGGTTATAAACGGTATTGGAAGAAGTAAACACCTTCTTGCCCTGAAAAAACTCAATGACTTTGGAAATGCTCCGAAGCGATTTGTCATAATTTTCGCAATTGGCACTAACGATGAAATAGATATTTAAATGGATGGGGGGATTTTTATATTGTGTGGTGTTATTCTGCAATTTAAAATGGGGGGTGTTTTTCAGTGTGGTCTCCTCTTCCAGCTTTAAAAGAGACAGCACTACTTTGTCCTTTACTTTGTTCGCATCATCCGGAGAGGAATCCCACAGGGCGATGTTGTCAAGAACAATAATCTTTCCCAGACCAATTTCATCAAAATAGTTTTCGAGTTGTTCCTGCAATATTTGTAAAGTTTCGTATATCATACCGTTGAATTATACACGCTTTTTGATTAAAGTTAAACCATTAAAGACCTTTATTTCTTTTTGTTTCCATTTATTTTTACCCTTTTTTTTCATGTTCTGTCTTATGTTACAACTTGATTTTGTTTATAGGTGCAATAAAAAATTCCCGAAATACCGAATTGCACGACCTAATGGTTTTCGTCTACAATTTACGACAAGAAAAAGAGAAAGTCAATCCCTCGCCCAAAAAAAATCAAAAATTCTTTTAGGGCATATAAGGAAAAATACCTCGCAGGCAATTAAAAGGGAACAGGAAATGAAGCCGTTAAAGGGTTCAGAGTGTTTTTTTTCTCAGGGAATAAAGTAAACGTTCAAACGGAGGAAAGACATCGGCATGTTCCCCTTGAAAGTGGTTGAACATAAAGGAAAAAACAACCGTCTTGCCGCTTTCTGTTTTCAAATACCCGGCATAACAGCGAATCCGTGTCATGGACCCACTTTTTGCCTTGAGTGTATTTCCGGGAAACCATTCCCTGTTAAAAAACCAGAGTGTCCCCTCTCCTGCAACGGGGAGCGAATCCATAAATACGGAAGCATTATGGCTTGAATTCCTCATGTAAATCAAAAGATGTGTCATAAAGCGGGGAGAAACCAGGTTAAAAGGGGAAACTCCGCTTCCATCCTCCATTTGAATTTCTCCGCTGAAAGGATTGGTATTTTGCCAAAACTGCATGATGTAGTCCAGTCCTGCTTTCCGCGTCCCCTTACCTTCCGTTTCATAAGCAATCTGTTTTACCAGGTGTTCTGAAAACAAATTGATGCTCTCAGTATTGATTTTTTTAATGATCTCTTTGAGCGGAGGGGATTCCTGAATATACACACGATGAAAATTTTCGGGGTCCACCGTTTCGATTTGCATTTCTCCTGAAATAAAAATTCCCTTCTCCATAAGGGATTCACTGAAATCTGCGGCCAGTATTTTTTCGGGAAAAGGGTTTGAAGCTTTGATGGTAAAAGCCTTCCGGTTTTTGGGGATGGTCCCCCGGATTATCCTTTTTCCATCGAGCGGACTGCCAAAAACGTAGGCCAGATCACGATTTTCATTCGATGATTTGACTTCATTTCTAATATGGAGGCCGGGTACATTCGGAAAAATGGTTGTTATGGTGGTTGGTTCCCCGGGCAACGGGGGCGAACGGAAGGTTATCCGGAACAGATTGTCATAAATTGTCAGCGGGCTGGTTCCGGCCCCGTAATAGTTGCCCATATCCTCCCATATCCATGTATCGGGAATTTTTTCTGCATCATAAATGGAGGTATCTAAAATAAGGTTCCCTTTTACCTCACTGATTCCTGCAAATTTTAGTTGCTGTGCCCAATTGTTCAAAAAGGGAGGATTGGAATAGTGCGAATAAAAATATTCCGATCCCAGGGCCGGATCTCCCCCACCCTTTATCACTAAATTTCCTTTCAAGGCAGATTGGTTTACTTTCCCAGTATAGCCAATTTCTGTTTTAAAGCGGTAATCAGGCCCCAATGTTTCCAGTGCTGTGGCAGTAGCAACCATTTTGAGGACAGAAGCGGGTATGCGCAATTGCCGGCTGTTGAATTCAAAAATTGTTTTACCTGTAGCAGCTTCAGCAAGATGAATCCCCACTGAAGCATTCGCATATGCCGGATGCGTTAAAAATTCCTTTAAGTCGTTCTCCCATAACGGTTGCGCAAAAAGGGGAATTCCCCAAAACAAAGGAATTAAGACGATTATTCCATATTTTGCCATCATTTTTCTTACATTTGAGGTTTTAAAAATAGCAGAATGCTGGAAATAATTCCCATTTCTGACTGTTTTAACATTTCAAACAGCAAATCATGCTACGGACGATCTTAATTGTCGGGGCCGGTGGATTTATCGGCAGTGTAATGCGTTACCTGGTGCAGGTACTGGTGGAAAAGGATTTGACCAGTACATTCCCCTATGGAACATTGGTTGCCAACATCGCCGGAAGCTTTATCATCGGAATCGTGTTTGCCCTTGCAGAAAAGGGACAATTCATGAGCGCAGAATGGCGCATGTTTCTTGCTGTAGGAATATGTGGAGGTTTTACAACTTTTTCATCGTTTGCTTACAACAATTTTACAATGATAAAAGAAAATGCGCTGGGAACATTCATTTTGAATGCGGGGGGAAGTCTTTTTTTAGGAATTCTGGCAGTATATCTTGGCGTTGTTTTGGTTCGGACTGTTTTTTAAATCAACGATTATGCAAATAACCGGGAGAGCAGGAATGTTGAAAATATATGTAGGGGAATCGGATAAAATTCATGGCCGTCCTCTTTATGAAGAAATTGTTTTTGAAGCCCGTAAAGCATTAATAATGCTTTTGTAAAAAACTATCTTTTAATCTTTTGATTGAACAATTATCCTGCGGTAGCTGGTGAGTTTGGGGTCTCCATTGTCTGTTACTTCACAAATTACATGAAAATCATGTCCCGCGGAGTCAGAGGGTATCTGTACCTTTATTTTGTCCGAATTGTTTTCGGGAATTGTAATCTCTTTCGGGTATGTTCCAGCCTCTGGCAACACCCACCATTTATAGCTTAATTCATCTTGTTCGGGGTCATACGACTTTGAAGCATCAAGCGTAATCTTTTTACCCGGTTTCTTTTCAATATGAATGGGAGCAATGCTTTTATCCCGATTCAGAATGACAACAGGGTTGCGGTTTCCCATTCCATCGGCAGCCCAATCCATACGTGCTGCAAAATTATTGAAAGTGGACCGGTAAAAATATACTTCATATTTTAAGCAAATCTCATGGGCTTTCCCCTTATGATTGGTATAAGCAAAAGTGCTGTCATCGGGGCCTTTGTCCCATTTAAAGTACCCCCCCCAGCTAACCTGACCGGGAATAAGCGGATTGCTTAAGCCGATTGGCATAACATGAAGAAATGAAGGAGTATCGCCCTCTACACCGTACTTATATTTGGGGTAGACTTTGCCCAGGTTGCCATGACTCTGAATATGCTCCTGATATTCATCCCAGTTTTTCTTTCCGGTGCCATTTTGGAATTTCCAGGCACATTCATCCCAAAGAAACATCAGGTCCTTTTCAAATTCTTTTCGCATCCATTGATGAGAGCTAATGTTATATGGGGTACCTCCTTTGTATGACCTGTCCTGATCTGTGATCGCATAGGTCGCTATTTTATGCAGGAAAGTCTTAAGTTCATCTTCATCACCTTCCTGCTGTACTTGCCAAATGGATTGTGCCAGTGTATTCCCCCCTCCCCAGATCAAAATCCACAACGGCCGCTCATCATTTTCACCGGCCAATTCAACAATCAAATTGCTTCCTTCTGAGATATTGTCTTTTCCAATTTTATCTATCCCTCTTTTTTTACTGCCAAACATAGTGCGTTCCCTTAAATATCCCGGACTGGGCCAGTATCCGATAGCCTGCAGGTCTTCGTCATTTTTGAAGCCAACCTGGTCAGAACGTTTAATGAGATTTGGCAAATCTTTCTCATATGCATCTATGGCATCGTGAATTAATTGAAAAAAATCCTCCCGGGTTTCTTCCAGGCTCCAACCGGTTGTAAAAAGAATCCCCTCAATCTCTAACATATCCGCATGCACCAGAAGTCTCACCAACGATTCACTATCGTCCGGCTCCCATGTAGAAACATCCGTAAGAACAACAATGCGGGGTTTTAAATTTTTCTTTTCCGACTTTTGGCTTCCGAATACCTGAACAAAAAAAAATGATAAACATATTGCAGCAACGGTTTTTAATGTCATGATAGATTTTTTTTATAAAACATCGAAAAATTCTTTAAAAACGAGTTTGATTCGGTGAAAGAAAGTTACAGTAGATTCACCAAATCGGGCAAATACAAAAAATGATTACTCGTCGTCGGGGTCGGCTCCCGTGTCTGTGGTATTTTTTATTTCATGTTTAGCATAACTTGACTCTGATTTTGGATTTATGCACCTATCTGCACGCTTTTCAAATTCTTTTTGAAAGTCATTACGCCATCTGGAGATGCTGCTTTTGCCCGGGCCATCCATATAATGATTGGCATTTGGCTGGCGAACGTATTGTCCACCCCAGCTGGGTTGTATAGGATCTCTGGGATCATGAATGCCACGATTGGCGCTAACAGATTTATAAGCGACTGTTTTGGACAAGACAATCAAAACAATCAATAAAAATTTGGTTTTCATTTTTATCCTGGTTTTAGTAAATTCAACTTGACCGACAATTAAAAAAAAATATTGCTTCTCCTTTATTTGAAATCACAAAATAAACAATTCTTTATTCACAATTGTCATTTCTGAAAACAATTTTTCCGGTTCTGATTTCTGGATTGAATTTGCCGTTTTTTATCTGCTATTGATAAAATTATTAAATTCAATTTTCGCAACTGAACTGTTAAATAATGAGGAGTGTTCTCCTCCTTCTATTTCCAGAAACAAGCTTGTTGCGCAGTTAGTGCAATCTGTAATATCTTGTTTAAAGGATGGCCATGAATGCATTTGAATCGGTGAATCGTTTAGCCCTTGCACAAAAAGTATGTCTGATTTAAACCCATTTGTAAAATTCAATAACGACCTTTGCATATAAGCATCTGGATTGCTGGAAGTTGTACCGTAAACATTCCTTAGCTTGGTGCAAGCCGCTCCCTGTTTAATTTTGCCTGTCTCTTCCAGTTGGCATCTGTAAATAAGATTTAAGGGTCCTGGTGCATTGGCAATTACACCATTTGTTTCGTGCATAGTATTGAGTCTTGTTACTAAATAGCCCCCTTGCGAATGTCCTGCCAAAAATACTTTTTTTACAGTTATTCCTAATTCCTGGTTGGCGTTTTCTTTAACCCATAAAAGTGCAGCTTCCGCTTCAGCAATATTGTCTCCCAGCAACTTATTTTCTCCCGGGTATGCAACACTAACGATCATCATATCCTTTCGGTCTAAGATACCTTTAAACTTATCAAGAATAATATTTGCGGCAGCGATCAGGTTTCTGTCATAAAGCACTGTTCCGTGAAATACAACGATGACATCCAATTCACTGAGAGCAGGTTTGTCAATCACAACATCTACATTTAAACTATTATAGGAAATAGTCCTGGTTTGTCTTAATGCGATTGGTTCAGGATTATTATCTTTGGTTTCACACGAAACCAGTGAAAAAGCAAAAAGCAGCATTAGTGTTATGATAATTGACTTCATAGAAAACATGGCAATACGATTTTCAAACACTTTTCTATTCAACCTCAAATAAAAGCATAATAAGTGCACAAATTCCTGCTGTTGCCAATGTGAAAATCATCAACTTGACGATGCTGAAGAAAATGTTCTCTGAAGAAACATAACCTGTATAGGCACCTAATATTGCGGCAAGAAAAGTGACTAAACCGATGGAAACAAAAACCGCCGGAGTAATGGTAAGAAAAAAGAATGGGATTATGGGAATAATTGCACCGACAATACTTACTGTACCATCTATAAATCCTCCTTTCAGAACATCTCTGGCAACTTTTTTTTCAAGAGTTGTCCCTTTCAGAGATTTAATCATATGCTTTTCAGTAATTTTTAATGCTTTATATCTTCCAATCTTCTCTGCTGTAAATGCTGCAAGAATATTTGACAATCCGTTTGCCATTGCACCGGATAATCCTGCCGACAGGATTATGGTGACATTTTCAGAAATTGCGGCACCTATAACAACACCTAATGAAGATAAAGAACCATCAACGAGCCCTCTGATTGCTAATCTTATCATTTATCACTGATCTTGATGGATACTTTCTTCCTTAACAAGTTTCAATCCTGCTGAAACCTTATCAACGCTGTGGATAGAACCTCCCATTGTTTCT
>CAYTDH010000079.1:0-13085 GCA_964436325.1 uncultured Tangfeifania sp. | reverse complement strand
GGTTGCTCTATCTCTATTCCATGGCGGCAATGTTTGCTGTTGGCGTATTGCTCGGGCTTGCCATGAAATTTGAGTTACTGGCCCCCGGTAAAACGATTATGGACGCGCAGACTTACAATGCAACCTTTACCGTCCATGGTGTGATCATGATCTTTATGATTGTGGTGCCCGGACTTCCGGCTGTTTTCGGTAATCTGATGCTGCCCATTATGATTGGTGCCAAAGACGTGGCATTTCCAAAGCTGAACCTGTTATCATGGTGGTTTTATGTTGCCGGGGTTTTTCTGGTACTGGGAGCCCTTTTTTTAGGGCCTGGTTCTCCCGATACCGGCTGGACATTTTATGCCCCTTATAGTTTTAAAACGGGAACCAATATGCTCCCTGCCATCTTTGGGGCTTTTGTTCTTGGTTTTTCGTCGATTTTAACCGGCCTGAACTTCCTGGTGACCATCCATCGCATGCGGTGCCCCGGCATGAAATGGACCAAACTTCCACTTTTTGTCTGGACCCTTTACGGAACAGCATGGATTCAATTGCTGGCAACCCCTGTTGTGGGTATTACGCTCCTGTTGGTTGCTCTCGAGAGGATGTTTGGAGTTGGCGTTTTCGACCCTGCCCTGGGGGGAGACCCGGTGCTTTACCAGCATCTGTTCTGGATATACTCCCACCCGGCAGTTTATATTATGATCCTGCCTGCCATGGGAGCCATCTCCGAAATTATTCCCACCTTTTCGCAAAAACATATTTTTGGCTACAAAGCCATTATCGCATCCACGATGGCCATTGCCTTCGTTGGCTACCTTGTTTGGGGTCACCATATGTTTACTGCCGGAATGAGCGGGACAGCCCAGTACTATTTTTCCCTGCTCACTTTTATTGTTGCCATTCCCAGTGCCATTAAGGTTTTTAACTGGGTTTCCACTATGTACAAAGGGTCGATTAATATTCAAACCCCATTCTATTGGGCGGCATCCTTTATTTTTGTTTTTATGGTTGGCGGATTAAGTGGTTTGGTGCTTGGTGCCCTGGCGGCCAATATCTATCTCCACGATACGGCATTTGTTGTCGCCCACTTCCATTATATTGTGTTCGGTGGTACAGGTTTTGCATTCTTCGCAGCATTGCATTACTGGTTCCCTAAAATATTCGGAAGAATGTACGACAAAGCCTGGGCCAACATTGGCTGGCTGGTGTTTTTCATTGGTTTTCTGACACTCTATTCCCCAATGTTCTATTTGGGAATGATGGGAATGCCCCGCCGTTATTACGATTACCTTGAAGAATTTCATGGAGCCAATATTCTGAGTACCTTTGGTTCATGGATTCTGGCAACTGGTTTCATCATTATTCTGGTCAACCTGGTGCGTTCAGCCAGTAAGGGCCCAAAAGCCGAAATGAATCCCTGGAAGGGGAAAACGCTGGAATGGACTGTTCCTTCTCCCCCCCCTGTTGAAAATTTTGAGAAGATTCCTGAGATAGCAGAGGACGAAGGACCATATGACTATAACTAAATGAACAGCTATGGAAAAAATTTCACAAGCAGCGCATGATCATTACGATGCCGAAGCCTCGAAAATTGGCATGTGGTTGTTTATTTTTACGGAATTGCTGCTTTTCGGCGTTTTGTTTGTCATTTATTCGGTTTACCGGTACCTGAACCACGAAGCCTTTCACCTGGCTGCTGAGCAGCTCGATACATTTACTGGTGCGGTAAACACCCTGATTTTGCTGGTTAGCAGTATGACCATCGCCATGTCAACCACAGCCCTGCAGAAAAAAAATATCCCATTGACGTTAATCTTAAATGGCATTACCTTTTTGCTGGGTGCAGTATTTTTAGTGAACAAATATTTTGAATGGGGAATTAAATTTGGCCACGGCATTTTTCCCGGCTCCGAAACCCTTACCGAAACCCTGAGCCAGGGCGAAATACTCTTTTTTGGCCTCTATTTTATCATGACGGGCCTGCATGCTCTGCATATTGTTATTGGCCTCATTTTCATAGGGGTTGTAATGTGGAAAGTTGCCAAAGGCAAAGTGCATGCCCAAAGAGCAGCCCTGTTGGAAAATGCCGGGCTTTACTGGCACCTGGTGGATATTATCTGGATTTTTCTGTTCCCCTTGTTTTACCTTCTCATCTAAAATCAGTTTTCTATGTCTCAAGAGAATCATCACATTGTTCCTTACCGGGTTTATGGCCTTGTGCTTTTAGCCCTTATCGTTTTAACCCTCCTTTCCATTGCCATTACCAATATTGAATTGGGAAAATATACCGTTGCCGGAGCATTGATTTTTGCAGTGGTAAAATCCTATCTTGTTCTTACCTATTTTATGCACCTTAAATATGATAAGCCTTACATCAAGATCATGGTGGGTTTTGTTTTTGCAATTCTTGTGGTAACCATTGTCGTCACTTTTTTAGATTATTTATACAGATAAAAGAATATGTACAGTTCGGAAATTACGCAGGCATCCAATTTTGTTAGAGGGGTTGATACCACTTTCCTGGTTATCTTTGGAATATCGTTTTTCTTTCTTATTTTCCTGACGATTTTAATGTTGGTGTTTATCTACAAATACAACAGGAAAAGAAATCCAAAGGCAACACAAATTAAGGGCAGTACCAAACTTGAAATCGTGTGGACGGTTATCCCTTTTTTATTGACTTTGCTGATGTTTTATTTTGGCTGGGCCGGCTACAAACCCATGACCAATCCTCCGGATGATGCCATGGAAGTTACCGTTTACGGAAGGATGTGGAATTTTTCTTTTGAATATGAAAACGGAAAAAGAACCGATACCTTATACCTTCCCAAAGATAAGCCCGTGAAGTTGAACCTGGTAGCCATGGACGTTTTGCACAGTTTGTACATCCCTGCTTTCCGGGTGAAACAGGATATGGTTCCGGGCAAAGAGGATAATTTTATGTGGTTTGAGCCGCAGAAAGAAGGAACCTATGAATTGTATTGCACCGAATATTGCGGATTGCAGCATTCCTATATGTACACCTATGTAGAGGTTATGGAGGATAGTGCGTTCCAGACATGGATGACAGATACCACGCAGGTGCTGACAGCAGATATCGATAGTCCGGTGGCCACAGGCAAACGCATAATGCAAAATATTGGCTGCTTTGCCTGTCATTCGCTCGATGGCTCTAAGTTGGTAGGGCCCTCATTTAAGGGTATATGGGGGGCTGAGCATACTGTCATTACCGATGGGGAGGAGCGGCAGGTACTGGTTGATGAGGAATATATCCGGAAATCAATTTATGACCCCAATGCCGATGTCGTGGATGGCTATAACAAAGGATTGATGCTTTCTTATCAAGACCAATTGTCGGATGAGGACATCGACAATATTATTGAGTACCTCAAAACAGTGAATTGATACGTTTGAGCACTTTTTTTCGGTCTACCATTGAAATGGGTAAGGTTCGTATCGCTTTGCCGGTTGCCTTATCTGCACTTGCAGGATTTTCAATGCAGGCAGGTCGCCTCGAAAGTGATGGCTGGCTTTTGGGACTTGGGGTTTTTTTTATGTCGTGTGGCTCTGGTGCCTTGAATCAATGGCAGGAACGTCAAATTGATGCCCGGATGCCGCGTACCCGGAACCGGCCAATTCCCTCGGGAAGAATCACTTCAAATACGGGATTGCTTATCACCCTGCTGTTTTTGTCCGCAGGCTCACTTGTGCTCCTTTTTACCCAACCCGAAATTGCCCTGGCGTTGAGTTGGCTTACCCTTTTTTTTTATAACCTCGTTTATACCCCGCTAAAGAAAGTAACCGCTTTTGCCGTTATTCCGGGGTCGATGGTCGGTGCCATTCCGCCCATTATCGGCTGGACTGCCGCAGGAGGCAGTATTTTTTCGGAAGGGATCTTGTTGGTGGCCATTTTCTTTTTCATCGGTCAAATCCCCCATTTTTGGTTGCTCCTGCTTTTGTTTGGAAAACAGTATGCCCTTGCCGGTCTGCCCAGCCTGAACCAGCTTTTTTCTGAGAGCCAGATAAAGCGCGTTACCTATACCTGGGTTCTCACTACGGTGGCTGCGGCGTTGCTGGTGATCTTTTTTGTTCTTACCAACCGGGTTATTATTGTTATTCTGCTTTTTTATGCCTTATTCCTTTTGACTTCCCTAAGTGTATCAATGTGGTATAAAAAAGATTTGAAAGTCAGGCCGGCTTTTTACCAGCTAAATTTTTTCTATTTGTTTATGATGATTTTTATCATTGCCGACAGCCTCTTAAGAGAAGGGGCTATTTTCTGAAAAATATCGGTTCATGGTTGTCCTTCCGGCAGAATGTCCTGTTCTTTTAGCTCATACAAAACCCCTTCGCGAAGCGCAAAATCCGTTTGGATGATCTTTTTTATCCCGGTCAGCGCCATAAATTGATGAATGAAGATAACTGCCGGAACAATAAGGTGGACGCGCATCATGTCCATGCCTTTCATTTGTTGTCGTTCAGTAAGCGTAGAGAAAAGCAGTTTGTGGTATACCCTGTTAAAATCAGATAAACAGATGGGTTGTTGCCTCCTTTTTCTGGTGCCGGGGCTCACCTCTTCAATCATGTCTGCAATGGTATCAAATGCACCGGAACAACCAATTAAGGTCTCTACCCCATTTTTTTTACATTCTGCTATTGCAGAAGCGTGTCGTGCAGTGAAGAATGCTTTTAAGATTTCCAGTTCTTCCGGGTGGAGGGGATCGGAAAGTGCAAACTGGTTGATGACCCTGGCCATTCCCGTGGGTTTACTCTCTTTCCAGATGATGGAATCTTTTTCAGCCAGAATGAGCTCATTGCTTCCTCCACCGATATCCATGATCACCGAAGGGGTTTCGATTACCCCCAGTGCCAGCAATACCCCCTGGAATATCAACCGTGCTTCATCCTCTCCCGGAACAATTTTGATAATCCATCCGGTCCTTTTCCCGATTGTTTCCAGAATTTCAACCCTGTTTTGGGCATGACGTATGGCCGATGTGGCTACTATCCTGATGACTTCCGCTCCGAGGGTTTCCACAATCTTACGGAAGGCTTCAAGGGAGGAAAGAATGCGGTCCAGCCCTTCATGGCTGATTTCGTTGCTTTTGATCTGGTAGTCTCCCAATTTAACCCATTGCTTGCTTTGATGAAGGATATCAAATCTTTTTTGATCGATATCCGCGATAAGCAGGTTGCAGGTGTTGGTCCCTAAATCGATAATAGCGACTCTCATTGAAGAATTTTAACTAATGACAACAAAATAAGGGAAACATTGGAGATTTGCAAAAAAAATTTGTTATCCGGGGATTTTTTTTGTTGGTCGTTAATTCAGGGCCGGGAAAGATGATACAGGACCCCGAAATCAAAGGGAGACCAGAGGGAAGTTTTTACCCCTGATTTTTTAAGTCCCCTATTGGTCCATACATTGCAGGTGTTAAACAACGAAAAACTGCCTTTGGCTTCGAAAAACACATCATTCTTTGAGTACCCTTCAAAAGCCATTTTTTTGATTTTCCCGTCTGGCGTTTGCTGAAATGAGTTTTCGATATATCGATTTAATTCTTCCAGTTGTTCAGGGCAAAGCTCAAGTTTATGCCAGGAGGAAAAGGAATGCTGGTAAAAGGTAACATGCATGGCCGTTTCGCTTTTCAGGAAAACGGCCCTGAACGCCACAGGGAAAGTAAGATCTGACCATTCGGGGGTTTGAATGTAAAAGGCTTTGTCTCCCCAACCAAAAGAGACAAACCGTGTTCCTTGTGGGGTCTGAAGATGAGCCCGTAAAGGCTGTTTTATGTGACTGGCCGGAAGGATAATGTCCAGGTGAATGCCATTGGAGGTGATGTATATGGGGATGGTGGATGAACAGGAAGAAGGGGAGGGGTGTGTAGGAATCAGTGAAAGGACCAAAGCGGCCGCCAAATAAATGAAAAGAGCTGCCAATATTCCGTAAATCAGCCTCAAAAAGGACCGGAATATTTTTCGGAAAACATGCTTCATACCTGAAAAGATTATATTAAAACATCCCGTTTTTCACAACACCGTGGACCGTCGGTTTCGAATCCCTGGGGGTTAATGTTGCATTAGTTCCGTTTTCTTTTCCTCAGGTTAATCACCTCTCCGGGGCCGGGTTCCTGGCCTTCGTCCATCCGGTTTCTTCTGAGGAGAGGTTTTAGCCTGATGCCGTAAAGCTGAGAAATGTAGTGCATGGTTTCTCCTTTTTCAACCGTATGGGTAAGTTTATTCCGGGGAGCTCTTCTGTTTTTGCGTTCGATGTAAATGACTTCTTTGGGTTTAGGCTGATATCCCCTGGGACGGTCGTTGTATTTGTAAATCTGCCAGTCTTTCATTCCCAGTTCCTGGGCAATCACCTGATAGGTATCACCCTTACGGGCGACTACCGCTTCAAGTCCGTTAATGCTGAGAATCTCGTGCGCCTTAAAGGGATTAATCCGGATTCGGTCGGTCATTCCTTTGTTCAGGGGCCTGTTGCCCTGGTGGGCCAGCAACGGATTAATGGTTTCTTTATGATCGAGCCTGTAAAGTTTATTTTCTTCAATGATGCGGATCAGCCGCTTGTCGTAGTCCCGGGCGGTGGCGTAACCGGCTTTTTTAAGGCCTCTGGCCCATCCTTTGTAGTCGTCGGGTCGTAGCTGGAACAAAAAAGCATAACGGGGATTGACCATTAAAAAATTGGTGTGGTCAATGAAAGAGGCCTCAACCGATTTATACTTCCGGAAACATTCGTTTTTACGGTCGTCATCGTAATAAACCTTTCCCCCCTTCCAGCTTCGTTTGCATTTAATGCCAAAATGGTTATTGGACTTTCGCGAAAGCTCACTGTTGCCGTTCCCCGACTCAAGAATTGCCTGGGCCATCTTGATGCTAGCCGGTATTCCGCTGCGCCCCATTTCTTCAATAGCCAGCAACTGGTATTTGGCAATATATTCTTGCCGCGCCGGGTTCGATTGCCCCGCTGACATAAACGAAAAAAATGATATAATAAGAAGTATGGCCTTCATCCCTTCATGTTTTCCTGAATTTTGCCCTAAAAATAATTTCTTCTGTTGTCTTTTTTTAGTTTATAACATTTTTTTATGAACATATTCCGGTGAATTGCCTGGATCAATCTCTCTTTATTGTGCAGAACCAGCTCTTTTTTTTGTAAAATTGTACATTTTCACAAAATTACTAAGATGCGAACGAAAGAATTACGGATTTTCGTATATGAATACCATACTGTTTGGGACTTGCCAGAGGAAGACCAAAAATTGATTTTTGCTGCCCGGGAAGCTTCCCAAAATGCTTATGCACCTTACTCCAACTTCCGGGTAGGGGCGGCCCTGCTTCTTGAAAATCAGAAAATGGTAACAGGGAATAATCAGGAAAATGCGGCATTTTCAACAGGATTATGTGCCGAGCGTGTGGCCCTCTTTTATGCCGGCGCTACCTATCCGGGGGTTCCGGTTAAAACAATGGCCGTGACTGCATCAACATCTGAAGGACTTATTGAAAATCCCGTAAAACCCTGTGGATCATGCAGGCAGGCTTTGGTTGAAACCGAATACCGCTTTGCCAAACCCATTCGCATGATTTTGGATGGTAAGAATAAGGTCCAGGTTTTTGATGGCATGGATAATTTATTGCCCTTTGCCTTTAAACCGGAATCACTGGACTGAACTGATTATTTCTGAAAAGTTTCATGAACGCATTCCAAATCCGATCATCGGGCGGGTCGGCAATGATGGCCAAAGGGGTTTTTTTTACCGGGTGGATAAACTCCAGTTTGCGGGCGTGAAGGTGAATTCCTTTGTTTTTATTGGACCGCGGGAATCCGTATTTCAGGTCTCCTTTTATTCGCATGTTCAGGGTTCCGAGTTGTACCCTTATTTGATGATGCCTCCCCGTAAGAAGGTCAATTTCCAGGAGGTGAAACCGGTCAATACTGGCTACGTGCCGATAGGAGAGACGGGCATATTTGGCCCCCGGAATGGGCTTGGGGTAGGCAAAACTTTTGTTTTTTGCGGTATTTTTCCTCAGGTAATGCTCCAGGGTGCCGGAATGCCTGGGAGGGCGCTTGTTTACGACAGCCCAGTATGTTTTTTTGATCTGGTTCCGCTCTTTGAACAATTGATTCAGCCTTTCAAGGGCTTTTCCCGTTTTGGCAAGCATGACTACCCCACTGGTGGGACGGTCCAGCCGATGCGGCAGGCCCACAAAAACATTCCCTGGTTTATTGTACTTCTTTTTTAAATAATCTTTCATTTCATCCACCAGGGTCCGTTCATCGGTGATGTCCGATTGGACAAGCTCACCACACGCTTTATTGATGGCAATAATATGATTGTCTTCGTAAAGTACTTGCAAATCAGTCCGTTTTTAAAAAGGTTTGCTTACGCTTCAGGTTTCAGTATTAAAAAAAAGAAATCAATATTGTTCTTTCTCGTTGGGAAAGTCCATCGATTTAACATCTTTGATGTAGGTACCGACAGCTCCTTTTATTTCAGCCGCCAGGTTATGGTATCGACGCAAAAACCGAGGAGAGAACTGTTGGGTAATGCCAAGCATGTCGTGAATGACAAGGACCTGACCATCTACTTCGGAGCCCGCCCCAATCCCGATTACCGGAATTTTCAATTCGCGGGATACCTTATCGCCCAGTTTAGCGGGAATTTTTTCCAAAACCAGTGCAAAACATCCCGCTTCTTCCAGTAGTTTGGCATCGTTGAACAATTTTTCTGCTTCGGCTTCCTCTTTGGCACGTACCGTATAGGTGCCAAACTTGTGAATCGATTGCGGCATGAGCCCCAAATGCCCCATTACAGGAATACCGGCAGACAAAATCCGGTGAACGGACTCGATGACCTCTGAGCCCCCTTCCAGTTTAACGGCGTCAGCAGCAGTCTCCTTCATAATACGGATAGCCGAAATTAATGCTTCCCGTGAATTCCCCTGATAGGTACCAAAAGGTAAATCAACAACAACCAAAGCCCGTTTTACTCCTTTGACTACCGAAGCCCCATGGTAAATCATCTGGTCGAGTGTAATGGGCAGCGTGGTTTCGTTGCCGGCCATGACGTTCGATGCCGAATCACCTACTAAAACAACATCGATGCCCGCTTCATCAACCAAACTGGCCATACTGAAATCGTATGAGGTCAGCATCGAAATTTTTTCACCCCGAAGTTTCATTTCCGATAACCGGTGGGTGGTTACTTTTCTTCCTTCACTGTGTACCGACATTTTCTTTTTACATTGTTTAGACTACAAAAGTAACCAAAGGTTTTTATCTCCGCAACATTCCCCAATTCGGATAACTGAAAAACAGTTTCCCCTTAACTTTTATTAACCCCCTGCCTATTGAGGTTTCATCAGGAATCGTTACTTTGGCTCCCTGACAAGGGTATGAAAAATGAGAAAATCAGGATTAACAACAATAATAATTACCATAGCTTTCCTTCTGCTGTTGCTTCCCTCCCGTGCTTCAGAAAAAGGAGCCAACGACAGTACGCTGATGATTCCGTTCATCAGAACCGAAATCCATACCGGTGTGTTTTACAACCTTCACAGGGAGCGCGACCAGGTGAGGACAAAAGACACCAATGATTTGGAAAAATTAACTTCGCATTCCCTGAAATTCAGATGGGCCCACAGAAGATGGAAATACCACACATTCCGGCAGGAAGAATGGGAATATCAATTGCAGGCAGGGCCTTTTTATGGTGAGGGGTCTTTGCTGGACAGCTCGGCCAGCCAGGTGATTGATGCAAGTCAAACTGTCACCGGACTGCGCACCAATGCTTCAGCCCGTTATTCCAGCCGTTTTTATTACAATTCAAGAAGTTATACCATCGTAAAAGTTAATGCATGGGGACGGTACGACCTCTTCAAAAGAAAAGAAGATGGTACGTTTCTGGATTCAAGCCGTGTGGAATCTCCGTGGCTGGAGAAAACAAACCAGTCGAAACTGCGAATGGGAATAGAAGCTGAAGGAGGCTGGGGATGGGGACGGTTAAGCCCCGTTAATGATATGATGAAAGCAGAGTACCTGCTTCAAAAATATTATGCCGGCCGCGTTTTTTCCGAAAAAGAAGTGTTGCTTTTTGCGCGTGAAATTGCCCGGATAAAAAACCGGAGAAATGCCCGTTTGGGACATCATCCGGAGAAAGAGGCCGAGCAGGTAAAAACTTACCTTAACAGAAAGATGATGCTGGAAGCCCCGGAAAATATTGCTGCGGACTGGCAGGCAGGCGAATTTTTACCGCGCCTTAAGGGAACACGAATGGAAGCCGGGCCGTTCTTCAACTATTACAATATGGAACCCGATTTCGTCTGGGGAGGGTATTTGAGCATTGAAAATGCCCGTTACTGCAGTTTGAACCGGAACCGGAATATCGCTGCCAGGTTAAGTTACAACAGCTACAAAAGACAGGACTGGCTGCGGCTGGAGGTTGACCTGGGTTGGGATTTTTATCCTGGAATAAATTCACAGTATGGCTTTGGTGTGAAATATGTTCCGGGAGTAGTTGTACACGATATCGATGATTATGGTACCATCCGTCATCATGTCATCCCTTACCTGAATTATTACTCCCAGATAAATCCCAAATACCGCATGGATTTGGCTTTTTCCTGGCGCCTGGCTCAAAATGATAAATTTATGATGCCCGGCCCCGAAGTTTCGGTTTCATTTTACCGGAGCAAATACTAACCCTTTGTTTCAGCAACCATCTTCTCCGCAAACTTTTTTAGATCATCCAGATGATTTTCAAAAATATTTACAATAATATCGAGGTTTAGGGAACCATAGTCGTGGACGGCTAAATTTCGAAAACCTGCCATAATCTTGTATTCTGTTTGCTTTTTGTTCACTTAATAATGTATTTTGTTTTAACCCTATAACCCCAAATTGCTTTTTTTAATGGAAGCGAAGGTAGTAAACTTTTATTTCGTTTTAAATAGTGAAAAGTTATTTCTGCCTTTTTGTCACCGGACTTGACAGATGGAAATGGATTTTTAGGGGTTTTTGTGTCAGATTTACGTTTAATGCCCCTTCTTTTTCACTGGCACAATGATTGATTGAACCTTTAAAAATTTTAAGAATAAATCATTAAAAAATATACTAATGGGAAAAATAATTGGAATTGACTTAGGAACTACCAACTCATGTGTATCAGTAATGGAGGGTAATGAGCCTGTAGTAATACCCAACAGTGAAGGGAAACGAACCACTCCCTCCATTGTTGCTTTTGTGGAAAACGGGGAACGCAAGATTGGCGACCCCGCAAAACGTCAGGCAATTACCAATCCTGAAAAAACCGTTTCCTCCATAAAGCGTTTTATGGGTGAAACGCATGCAAGAGTTGCTAAAGAGATTGAACGGGTACCTTATAAAGTTGTAAAAGGAGATAATAATACGCCACGCATACAAATTGACGACCGGAACTACTCACCACAGGAAATTTCGGCCATGGTTCTTCAGAAAATGAAGAAAACCGCAGAGGATTATCTCGGACAGGAAGTCAGCGAGGCCGTTATTACCGTTCCTGCTTACTTCAGTGACTCGCAGCGTCAGGCGACCAAAGAGGCCGGAGAAATAGCCGGACTCACTGTAAAGCGGATCATCAATGAGCCTACTGCTGCTTCACTGGCTTATGGTCTCGACAAGCAGGACCAGGATAAGAAGATTGCCGTGTTTGACCTTGGGGGTGGTACGTTCGATATTTCTATCCTCGAACTGGGTGACGGCGTATTTGAAGTAAAGTCGACCGACGGCGATACCCACCTTGGTGGGGATGACTTCGACCAGGTGATTATCGACTGGCTTGCTGAGGAGTTTAAAAAAGATGAAGGGATAGACCTTAAACGTGATGCCATGGCCCTGCAGCGTCTGAAAGAAGCAGCAGAAAAAGCCAAGATCGAGTTGTCGAGCTCTACTTCTACTGAGATTAACCTGCCTTACATTATGCCGGTTGACGGAATACCAAAACACCTCGTAAAAACCCTGACACGTTCAAAATTTGATCAATTGTCAGACTCACTGGTGAATGCTACCATTGAACCTTGCCGAAAAGCATTGAAGAGTGCCGGCTTATCCACCAGCGATATCGATGAAGTAATCCTGGTAGGTGGTTCTACGCGTATTCCTGCCGTTGTGGATAAAGTGAAAAATTTCTTCGGCAAAAATCCTTCAAAAGGAGTGAACCCCGACGAAGTGGTGGCCATTGGTGCAGCTATCCAGGGTGGTGTGCTGACTGGTGAAGTAAAAGATGTGTTGCTGCTTGATGTAACTCCCCTTTCCCTGGGTATTGAAACCATGGGTGGGGTAATGACCAAATTGATTGAAGCAAACACCACTATCCCGACCAAAAAATCGGAAACCTTTACCACTGCAGCAGATAATCAGCCCTCTGTAGAGATTCATGTATTGCAGGGTGAGCGTCCTGTGGCTTCGGGGAACAAAACCATTGGCCGGTTCCACCTCGATGGAATCCCGCCGTCACCACGTGGAGTCCCGCAGATTGAAGTATCCTTCGATATCGACGCCAACGGAATCCTGCATGTGCATGCCAAAGATAAAGCAACCGGTAAGTCTCAGTCCATTCGCATCGAAGCCTCTTCCGGACTGTCAGAAGATGAAATCAAACGGATGAAAGAGGAGGCTGAAGCCAATGCCGAGGCAGACAAGCAGGCCAAAGAAAGGGCCGATAAGCTGAATCAGGCCGACAGTTTGATTTTCCAGACCGAAAAGCAAATGAAAGAGTATGGCGATAAGATTCCGGCCGACAAGAAAAAGCCCATCGAAGATGCGCTGGCGAAATTGAAAGAAGCTCATAAGAGCCAGGACCTGGCTGCCATTGACACCGCAATGAATGAGTTAAATACGGTATTCTCTGCCGCCTCGCAGGAAATGTACAATGCTTCACAGCAGGCACAGGGCGGTCAGCAGCAAGGGCCACAAGGTGGTCAGCAACAGGGTGGAGCCCAGGGCGGTTCGTCCGGAGGTGACAACAAAGACGACGGCGAAGTGACCGATGTGGACTTTGAGGAAGTAAAATAGAGTACGATTATTAACGATAATCAATAATTGGCAAAACGCAGTA
>CAYTDH010000078.1:0-13113 GCA_964436325.1 uncultured Tangfeifania sp. | reverse complement strand
TAAAAAATATTAAAATCGAAATATAATGAATTTATTGATTATCAACGGACCTAATTTAAATTTATTGGGAAAAAGAGAAAAAAATATTTATGGTTCTGAAAATTTTGAATCATTTTTTAAAAAATTAAAAAACAGTTTCCCGGAAATTCATTTTGTTTATTTCCAGTCAAACGTCGAAGGGGAAATCATTGACCAGATTCACGCACATGGTTTTTCCGTTGACGGAATTATAATCAATGCAGGGGCTTATACCCATACTTCTGTAGCGATCAGGGATGCTCTTGCCGGGGTTTCTGCTCCTGCTGTGGAGGTTCACATTTCCAATACCCTCTCGCGTGAAGATTTCCGGCATAAATCCATCCTCGGTCCTGTTTGCAAGGGGTGTATTATGGGATTCGGCCTTGACTCCTACCGGCTGGCTGTTCTGAGTTTTCAACAAGAGAATGCTTAATTTGATTTCTTTACACTAAAAAAGGATATGATGAGACAGACCAAAATCGTTGCAACCCTTTCAGATAAACGTTCGAACAAGGCATTTATTCAGTCGCTGCACGATGCCGGCATGAACGTAGCCCGCATCAATACCGCTCATATTACAATGGATTCAGCCAGGGAACTTATCCAAAACATTCGCGAGGTTTCAGAAAAAATAGCCATCCTCCTGGATACCAAAGGCCCGGAGATAAGAACCTGCAGAATGCAGAAAGCCACCGCCGTTACCGAAGGGAAAACCGTTACAATAGGCTATCGGCAAGAAAACAGGGAGATTCCGGATGTTTGCGTTAATTACCGGTTTTTTGCCCACGACTGTAAAATAGGTGATCGCATTTTATTTGATGACGGGGACATTGAAGCCGTGGTAACCGGTAAAAATGAGGATGTGTTACTGTGCCAGGTAAAAAACAGCGGTGTTATTCAAAACAATAAGAGTGTCAATGTGCCCGGAGTGGTAACCAATCTGCCTACTCTTTCGGAAAAAGATAAAGATTTTATCCGGTTTGCCCATGAACAGGAACTCGATTTTATTGCCCACTCATTTGTAAGAAATCAGAAAGACGTTTTGGAGGTCCAGGAGCTGCTTGACGAATTAAACAGTCCACTAAAGATCATTGCTAAAATTGAGAACCTGGAAGGTGTTGAGAAGATTGATGAGATTTTGGAAAAAGCTTATGGCATTATGGTTGCCCGCGGAGATTTGGGGATTGAGCTCCCTGCTGAAAAGATACCCACAGTGCAGCGAAATCTTATACGGAAAGCGATCGTAAAGAAAAAGCCGGTGATTATTGCCACCCAGATGCTTCACAGTATGATTGAACATCCCCGGCCTACCCGTGCAGAGGTAAATGATGTTGCCAGTGCCATTTATTCGCGGACCGATGCCATCATGTTAAGCGGAGAGACTGCCGTGGGAAAATATCCGGTGGAATCGGTATCGGTGATGCACCGGATCGCCCGGGAGGTAGAGCCGGACAGGGATAAAAGATACGATGTTATTCTTCCACCTGCCAATAAAGAGATTCCTGCTTACCTCGCCCATTCAGCCATGCGAACGGCAAAAGACCTGCTGCCGGAAGCCATTATCACTTCAACGACAACCGGGAAAACAGCCCGTTACCTTGCAGCCTACCGTTCAGATATTCCTGTGTTTGCCAAATGTCACTCCCGAAGAGTAGTAAGGGAACTTGCCCTCTCATTTGGTATTATTCCTTCCTTTTTGGAAATGAAAAAGAACAGGCTGAAAATTCAAAGAGCCGCAATAAAGTCGCTGATCGCAGAAAACATTTTAAAAATGGATGAATTGGTCATTTATGTCGGTGGAAGATTTGGGGAAGACTGCGGGGCCTCCTTCATTGAGATTTCCAGCGTCAAAAATATTATCGAGCGGAATATGGGGGTTTAACCCTTAGCGGAAATCAATAACTTCAATATCTTCATAATCGGAGGTATTAAAAACGAAGAAGGAATCAGCCAGATCGATATCGGTTTCCATCTTGTGCACCTCTACCCCGTATAAATTATCATCGGTCCCATGCAGTATTGCTGAGTTGAGCATCATGGTCGATTTGTCAATCGACAGAATAATTTTCGAGACCTGGTGTTCATCGGTGTCAGGGTAAAGTTCGACAGTATGGTAAGTTTTGTTTCCTTTCGTATTTTCCCCGGTATATTTCGAATCGAATCCTTTTTCATAAATGCTGAAAATGGAGGACGGATCCATTAATTCGCTGCTGTTGTCTTCAACATTGGAGATGGTTACCTGGTTTCCATCTTCCATATAATTCCACAAGGTTTGACCGTCGGAATACACTTTCATCCCCACATCGGGAAGTTCAACAACATATTTCTGCCCCTTCAGGGCAATAGAACCTTCATTTTTCTCATGAATATCCATGGCTTCATTCTCCATGGTGAAAATAAAATGGGCTCTTATGACTTTGTATTCGGTCGTTTTTTGACTTACTTCATCTAAAATTTGCCTCGCCTTGTTATCTTGCTGACCAACAGAAAGATAAGCTATTATTAATGCTATCCCCAACAAAAAAATATGCCTCATTCCAAAAATTTTAATTAAAACTATTCAATAATTGTTCCAAACTGTATTCATCTTGTATCAGGACCTGTCGTGCTTTGCTGCCTTCGCTTCCCCCGACAACACCGGCTGCTTCCAGTTGGTCCATAATTCTTCCTGCCCGGTTGTACCCAATGGAAAATTTCCGTTGGATCATGGATGTGGAGCCCATTTGGTTGATCACGACTACCCGGGCGGCATCTTCAAAAAGTTCATCACGGTTATTAAGGTCAACCTCTCCCGGGCCGGCCTCTTCTTCTTCGGTATATTCAGGCAGCATAAATGCCGATGAAAATCCTTGTTGTTCGGAAATGAAGGAGCAGATTTTTTCAACTTCGGGAGTGTCCACAAACGCACACTGGACCCGCGTCATTTCACTTCCTGAAGAGATGAGCATATCTCCTTTCCCGATGAGCTGGTTCGCTCCCGGGGTATCCAGGATGGTCCGGGAATCAATCATGGAAGCTACTTTAAATGCAATCCGCGTGGGGAAATTGGCTTTAATAACCCCTGTGATAATATTGGTAGAAGGACGCTGGGTAGCAATAATCATGTGAATCCCTACAGCCCTTGCCAATTGGGCAATCCGGGCAATGGGCAATTCGATTTCTTTCCCGGCCGTCATAATCAGATCGGCAAATTCATCGATCACCATTACGATGTAAGGAAGAAAACGGTGTCCTTTTTCGGGATTGAGTGATCGCCGGATAAATTTCCGGTTGTACTCTTTAATATTCCGGGCATGTGCTTTTTTGAGCAGCTCGTACCGCTGGTCCATTTCCACATTAATGGAATTCAATGTATATTTTACCTTCTGAATATCAGTGATAACCGGTTCCTCTTCATCGGGAAGTTTGGCCAGGTAATGTTTTTCGAGGACCGAATAAAGGTTAAGCTCCACCTTTTTGGGATCCACAAACACAAATTTCAGTTGAGAGGGGTGTTTCTTATAGAGCAACGAAGTAATGACCACATTGACGCCCACAGACTTTCCCTGTCCGGTTGCCCCTGCCACAAGGATGTGGGGCATTTTGGTCAAATCGAAAATGAAGGTTTCATTGGAAATTGTTTTTCCCAGGGCAACGGGCAGTTCGGCATTGGTTTCCTGGAACTTCCGGGAGCTAAGGATAGACCGCATGGAAACAATTTCGGGATGCTGGTTGGGCACTTCAATTCCAATGGTTCCCCGGCCCGGGATAGGCGCAATGATACGGATTCCCAGGGCTGCAAGGCTCAGGGCAATATCATCTTCAAGGTTCTTAATTTTGGCAATCCGGATTCCCGGCGCCGGCACAATTTCATAAAGCGTGATGGTAGGGCCAATGGTAGCCCGTATCTTGGTTATTTCAATCTTGTATTGCCGCAGGGTTTCAACAATTTTGTTCTTATTGGCAATCAATTCCTCATTGCTGACTTCAGCATTGCCGGAATTGTGATCTTCCAGCAATTCGAGGGTGGGAAATTTGTATTTGGAGAGTTCCAGTGTGGGATCGTAATCTTCCAGTTCAGCCGGATGATAGTCAGCTGGTGTTTCTTCTTCTTCTTTCTGATGCACCGTTAATTCAAGTTCATCTTCCATTTCAGGCTCCTTTCCTGGAATCTCATTATAAGATTTCCTTTTCTGCCCGTTTGGGAATTCAGATACCTTTTCATCTATCTCTTCTTCTCCGGCATCGGGTTCAAAAATGGCTTTCACCACATCGTCATCATCGATGACTTTTGAAATGGAATCATCCTCAGGAAGTGTATCTTCTTCCTTTTCGGTTTCCCGGGCAAAGGAATCCTTTGTGACCTCTTTTCGTTTAAAAAGGCTTTTCAGATGGCTATAGGCGCGATCATAACGGATAATAAGCATGGTCAGGCCCGAAATGAACAAAACCAGGATAAGTCCCGGAATTCCAATGAGTGAGCTGAGCCAGTTGCTCAGAAAAAAACCGTACTTGCCCCCGGCATAGATAAAGGAACCGGCGTCGGTCTTGGTAAACAAAAATCCGAGGGATACAGATAACCATACCACAAGAAGGATTGTAAAAACAAAGCTCCTCCGGTAGTTTTCAATCGATCGTCCCAATATCCGGATTCCGGAAATAACGAGAAGGTAAATGAATAAAAAAGAGGCAAAGCCAAATCCTTCGTTGATGATGACTTCCGAAAGGTAAGCCCCTGTTTTTCCGGCTTTGTTCTGAACGCTGATATCGGAATTCATAATCAACTCTTTCCAGGGAATATCGAGTTTGCTTTGGTCAGCAGCCCCGAAAAACAGAAAAGAAATAAAGGCAATGAAAAGGTAGGCAGCAATCAACAGAAAAAACACCCCAAGAAGGAACCGGAACTTCTCGTTCCGGTAAAAGGGAATTTTTCCATTTTTCTTTTTCCGCCTCGATTTCCCAGGCTTTTTAAATTTCAATGCCATATAAGGTTATCCTTTTTCCAAATGCGGTGCAAATTTAACTAAAAATTCAGCTTTTGGAGCAAAAACAGCAAGGAAGAATGACAAAACTCCATACCTTTTATTTAAAGGATTTTATATGTTTGTGGGCGTAAAATTCCAACAAAAAGCCAGGCTATGGGAATCCGATTAACGGGAAGAAATTTTTTAAAACTACTCGATTTCTCATCTGAGGAGATTGCCTTTTTACTCGAACGGGCTAAAACTTTAAAGCAGAAAAAAGTTGAGGGAACCGAAAAACCTTTGCTGATGGGAAAGAACATTGCTCTGATTTTTGAAAAAACCTCTACCCGAACCCGTTGTGCGTTTGAGGTGGCCGCCTTTGATCAGGGAGCTTCTGTGACGTATCTGGGTCCAGGGGGAACCCAAATCGGGCATAAAGAATCGATGAAGGATACCGCCCGTGTTTTGGGGCGGATGTACGATGGTATTGAATACCGTGGTTTTGAGCAAAAGCTTGTTGAAGAGTTGGGAGCTTACGCAGGGGTGCCTGTATGGAATGGGTTAACCAATCAGTTTCACCCCACCCAGGTATTGGCCGATTTCCTGACCATGAAGGAGCATTCCGGAAAGAAATTGTCACAGGTTAAATTTTGCTATCTCGGGGATGCCCGGAATAATATGGGGCATTCATTGATGGTGGGAGCTGCCAGAATGGGCATGGACTTTAGCATTGCTGCCCCCCGGGAATGTCAGCCTTCGCAGGATGTGTACCACCAGTGCCTGCAAATTGCCGGAACAACAGGTGCCAAAATCAGGGTGACCGAAAAGGTGGAGGAGGCAGTAAAGGGATGCGACTTTCTTTATACGGATGTTTGGGTCTCCATGGGGGAACCTGAAGAGGTTTGGGCAGAAAGGATAAAATGGCTTATGCCCTATCAGGTGAATGCAGATGTTTTAAGAATGACGGAAAACAATCACGTAAAATTCTTGCATTGCCTGCCTGCTTTTCACAATCGTGCGACTCAAACGGGAGAAAAAATTTTCCGGCAATTTGGACTGGAATCCATGGAAGTCACCGAGGAGGTTTTTGAAAGCAAAGCTTCTGTTGTTTTCGACCAGGCGGAAAACCGGATGCACACCATTAAGGCTGTTCTGGTGGCTACCCTGATTTAGCATGGAAGCAGACGGGATCTTCTCATCGGGTGCGCATCATTTTCCCTTCCTTTTCATATTCCTTTTGAATACCGGTTATTAAATCGCTGAAGCTGATTTCAGAGGAACTCTTTTTAAAGGTTTGAAGTCCGGCATAATGGATGACATTGACAATATTGGCTCCGGTAAGTTCATAGTCGCGGGCAATTTTATTCAGGTCAATTTTTTTATCAAGGTTTGCCTTTAGCGGGAGGTAATTTTTCCAAAGTTGAAGCCGCTCGCCTATTCCGGGGTTTTCAAAATGAATCATTGAATTAAATCTCCGGGTAAAGGAGGGATCGATATTCGTTTTCATGTTGGAGGCCAGGATAACCAGTCCGGCATGCGATTCAATCCGCTGCAACAGGTAAGAGACTTCCTGATTGGCATATTTGTCATGAGCATCACGCACACTGGTTCTTTTGCCAAATATGGAATCCGCTTCATCAAAAAACAGAATCCAGTCTTTATTGGCTGCTTTATCAAAAAGCTTGGAAAGGTTTTTTTCGGTTTCCCCGATGTATTTGGAGATAACCACCGAAAGGTCAATCCGGAAAACATCGCGTCCGGTGTATTTTCCCAGGAGGCAGGCTGTCATCGTTTTTCCGGTACCCGAAGGGCCGTAAAACAGCACCCGGTACCCCGATTTTATTTTGGCCTGCATTTGCCACTCCTTCAGGAACATATCGTTGTATTTGAGCCAGGTTTCTATCTCCTGAATTTCAGCGAGTGTTTTATCCCTGAGCACCAAATCATTCCAGACCAGCTCTGTGGTAATTCGCTCTGCTGGGAAATCACTGCTCAGCCTGGGTCTTGATATTTTACCCAGGGTAAACAGTTCCACGAACTCTTCATCCAGAATGAGTTTTCCACTCATTTTAGGTTCTCCGTCACCAGGATTTTCCAAAAATAAAATTCCCTGACGCGCAAAAGGATGGGCTTCATCGAAAAGCTGGGCAATTTTTGCCCGTTTTTCAAAATTGCTGCCGGCGAGTACAAAAAGGGCGGTTTCGCCGGTAGGCAGAATGCCCCGGTGATTCTTCCCTTTTATGCCGCCAAATTCCGGAAAATCACCACCATTGGGGAGATATCCGGAAATCACGGAATTGAAAAATCCCGGGTCGATGTGCGGAACCACAGCCAGCAAAAGAAGGATGGTTTCGGCATGGGTAAGTCCGTTTTTTTCAATAAATTCAGTCAGAGGCGTTTTTTCAATCGTTTCAGAATTGAATTCTGGAAGGGGTACTTGTTTCCCTTTCAGCTCTTTTTCCAGCCGGCATTGAATCACTTTTCCCAGATAGGCAATTGCAGATGAATTATCCATTTTCCTTTTCCGATTCGTTTTTGAATGATGAATCCTTCATTTTGGACAGGAGTCCTGCTGCCTTTCTGCTGAAGGGATTTTTTGCCGATTGCAGTTGCTTCAGTATTTGGGCAGCTTCATGAAGGTCAACTTTCATCTCGATGTTTGTCAGTGCTTTATAATACAGGGCTTTAGGATTATCTTTATCGTGCAACAGCACCCGGTTTAATTCAGTCAGAGCTTCCTTTTTAAATCCGTTGGCAAGCAAGGCAACGGCCTTATCGGTTCTTACTTTGTGGTTGTTTTCATTTAACCGGAGTAAATAATTCCAGTGAAAAAGGGCTTTGTCGAGTTGCGAGGTGCCCAGGTAAACCACAGCAGCAAGCATTCTCGAGGCTTCATGATCGGGATTGATGGCGAGTACTTTTTTGATGGATTTTTCAGCCATGCCAAAATTGTTCTTCTTAAAATGAATCAGGCCCATAGAATACCATCCCTGTTCCTGGTACTGCTCATGCCCGATAACCTCCGAAAATCTTTCCAGAGCCTTTTCATGTTCGCCAAGGGCCATCAAATCTTTAGCCCATTGTATTTTGAAAGAAGGGTCAGCATTGATGTTTTTACAAATATGCTCCCAGGTTTCAACCGATTTATAGTAGTTTTTTTGAAACTGATAAAGTGTTGCCAGGCTTTTCCATGCCATTAATGCATCCGGTTTCAGATGAATGCTTTTCAAATAGCATGCTTCCGCCTTTTGGTTTTTTTTCTGATTGGCGTAAGCATGGCCCAGGTTCAAATGGTAAGTAGAATTTTCTTTTTGCTGACTGGCCTTGAAAAAAAGCTTTTCAGCTTCACTGAATTTTTTTTCCTGTAAAAGGACCATTCCGAGGTTATTCAGGGTTGCCGGATGAACGGGAATAATTTCCAGGGCTTCCAGGTATTTTTTCCTGGCCTCCCCAAAATGGCCTTTCAGAAAATATTTTACGCCTTCGTTATTCAGTTTTTTTACTTTTTCTTCCATATTATTCTGTTCTGGTCAAAAGATATCATCTTTTATGTCCATCGCCAAATCTTTAGCCATATCGATGATGTCGAGGTCAGGATAAATAACTTCAATATCGTCGAAAGACATATCGAACGGTTCATCCTGGGCATAATGCACGGGAAATACAATTCCGAATTCGATACCCGGTCCCCAGCTATAGGAAGCCAGATTATGCCTCCAGGTTTCGGAAATGGAAAACCAGCCAATGCCCAGGGTTGCGCGTGCAAAGGCATTGATGTCGAAAGTAAATTGCGGGTTAACGGTAATTCGTCCCTCTGCATCCAGGGTAATTCCTTCCGCAGGGGTCCAGTTGACATCCACTTCGGCGGCGGCCTCTCCTTCGAGTCCGAGGGTTCCGGCGATTTCGATTCCACCGGACAAACTGGCAATGGCAATGCTAACTCCGAGGCCCATATCGCCGCGAAGGGTTAATCCGGCATCGGCAGGAATGGCAAATTCCCCCCGTCCATGAACTACGGTATCCTCCTCCCTTTCGGGATTGTAGGTAACATCCGCAGAAAGTTCACGCAACTCTCCCGGGCCGAATCCGGCACTGAAATCGAGGCCACCCCCGATTTGAGCCACAAGACCTATACTGCGGGGCCCCAGGGGAATGGCAAACAGTGGAATTTCGATGGTGGGAACGGTAAAGAGGTTCCTCCTTATCTCTTTGCGCGGGAACACTTCCACGGTATCGGGCAATCCAATGTGCCCCGATACCACCAGTTCCCCGTTGGGTTCAAAACGCACGCCTGCCCCGGCTTCGAGCCAGGGGGTAAGTTGGAGGGTCAGGTTACCTCCGCCGTACACCCGCATGGTACCGTCGGGTTCTCCCGCAGGCTGACCGTCTTCTCCAACGGGCCGGTTGGTGGCTCCAACTTCCACTTCTCCACTGAGCATCCCCCGTTCATAAGATGCTGATCCTTCAATGGTAAGCGCTCCTTCTTCATAGCTTACCGAAAGGGTGGTATCCAGTCCCGGAATATCGGGCTGAGCCGTTCCGGAAATTGTGACCCCATAGGTTTCCTCTCCTTCATTTTTGGATACCCGCGCTTCTACATTCCCCCCTCGTATTCCCGGGATGTCGGCACTTAATCCAAAGGATCCTCCAATGGAAAACCCTTCTTCCCCAACATTCACTTCGAGGGTTCCCTGTTCTATGCCCGGAAGATCAAGTTCGGCTTCTCCTGTGGCAGAAAAACCTGCCTCCTGTGAATAATCAGCATCAATCGTTGCTTGTTTTACCCCGGGGACTTTATTTTCAGGAATGCTAAGGGTACCTCCAACACTCCATATTTCGTTTTCATAGGCAATGCGGGCGCTGGCATCGCTATTCCCAAAAAGATTTTCATCGAAGTCGAGCGTCCCCCTGATGGAGAAGCCCTCTTCCTCAGAGAAACCTGCATTGATTGAGCCAGTGGCTATTGGGGGCATTTCCAGTTCGGCACTTCCCCCAACACCAAATCCGGTTACGGTGCTGTATTCCACTGAGAGGTTGGCTTCATTCACCGTTACCCCGGGAACAGGGATATTGATATTGGATGGTGAATATTCTGCTGAAAAATACAATTCGGGTCCACGCATCCCCACACGGATAGCTGCGTCCTCCAAGAATGGCAGGGAGGGGGTGAGCACACCTTCGGCGACCAGCCCTTCATCGGTGATTTGGATTCCCGAAAAGGTGACAGGGCTGAGATGGGAAAAGTTCAGGCCGATATCGGGCAGGTTCCCCAGTTTCCCGGCATACTGGCTGACAGATTTTTGGAGGTTGATGGGAAAAGTCCCTTCAGGGGCTTCAAAATTTTGGGGAAGGTCCCAGGCTGCGGTAACTGTTCCTGCCGCGGTGTCCGGGTCCAGACTGTCGTAACCTGCATTCAGGGAGATGGATGAAAGGGTTAGCCCCGCAACGGCTTTTGATTTGGTATTTTCGGGAGGGATGACAATGGAAAGGCTTCCCTCTTCATGGGGAAAAAGTTCCATCAAATACCCGTCATCGGGAGTCATTAAAGCGAACTCAGAGGGGCTCCCGGGTTCCCCGATATTGCCCAGGTCCTCGAGTTCGCCGAGGTGAATTCCCTGGGTAATTTCTTCTCTGGTCCAGTAACTGGAAGTTCTGCTCTCCCCTGCAAATTCGCCCCGTCCAATCTCTACATTTTCAAAAACCAAATCATTGGACCCCATAAAGGTTTGGGCATCGGCCTGGCTGTTTTCCTCTCCGGATGCTTCGAGGTAGTTTCTGACAATTTTTTCCACATTGCTGCGTGTTTTCGAACCGGCCGATGCATTGGACCGGCCATCGAGCAATTCCAGGTTGGGAAAATCGTTCCCTTCCTGGTTGTCTGCCCATCCTGCAACCTGCAGTTCAACGATATGATCGACTTCGTACCGGTCTTTTCCTTCCTGCACAACGCCGCTTTTGTTCCAGTCGGGAATCGTCAGTTTCTTGAGTAAAGTCCTTCTGCGTCCGCTGATTTCGCGATCACCCGGAATTTTTAACTTTTTAACCCCGCTAAAGTCCTCGTGCAATCCCAGGTTTTGGATATTTTCCATTTTATCCCAGTAATGGTTTTTCCAGTTCGTTGCCTGACGGGGTTTATCTTCAGCATTGGTATCACGGGAATAATTTTGCCGCCTTTTGAGCTTCCTTTGTGAGGCCCAGGCCTGATAAACCTGAAGATGCCTCGCTTTAACAGAAGGAAGATAAAAAGTTTTCAAAATGTCATCAGGATTCTCAACGGCTTCGGCATTGTCCTGTTCCTCTGCTTTCTGAACCATTTGAGGCTGTTGAGCAGTTCCCTGTTGCAGGGTATGGGTGAGTTCATGGGCAATGAGATGCTGGCCTGAACGGGATCCCGGGTTATATTTTCCTTCGTTAAAAAAAATGTCATTCCCATGTGCGAAAGCCTGAGCCCCCAATTTCCGGTTCATGTCAGCAGCCTTTTCGTCGGTATGAATTCTGACATTACTGAAATCACTGCCAAACCCTTCTTCCATTTGGTTTTTGGTGGAATCAGGCAGCGGAAGGCCACCTCCTTTTTGTTGGGCAAGTTCTGTTTCACCAATCTCCCCGGAAGTTTCCTCCTCTTCTTTTTTGAACTGAATCTTACTGCCTTCAGAGGTTTTCATCGCAACAGGTTCAGGAACCTCCTCCGGGAAGGGGGCAGCATTGGAATCCTCCTTCTTTGAAACGGAAGGAGGTGCAGGAGGAAAAAAAGGTGTTGAATTTTCCATGTTCCCTTCGAGCACCTGATCAGCCATTTTATCTGCCTCAAGTTCCAGTGCATCATCTGAAGTTCCTCTTTCGCTCCGGGCTTGAAAAAAGGGACCTCCTCCCTCCTTCTGAAGATTCGAAGATGAGTGTGTTGCGCTGTTCTTATTTTTTTTGGGTTGTTTCAAAATCAACTATTATTTTTCAGGTTTATAAAAAACGTCAATAACCGCACGTGCATTGTTGTTGACGTTTAACAGATGAATGCAGCATTTTAATCCGAATAGTTCAGGTTAAAAAGCTGCTTCCACTTTTTCCTGTTTATCTATAATTTATTTTACTTCTATCTCCTTTTTTTGAGTGAAATCCTCCCACCGGAGTTCCAGCTCATATTTTCTTCCTTTCATAAAAAGCGCCTCCCCTAGTGGCCACCAAATCTCCTGTGAGGAATTTGGGGCTATCCGCAGGTTGATAATGGTCCCGTTCTGGACAGCCAAATCCCAGGCGACGTTTCTTTTTTTATTGACATAGAGTTCGGTACAGGAAACATCGAAATGGAGGGATTTTGAATCGTTGTTCACGATTTTCAGCCCCACTTTAAAGCCAGGTATTTCCTCCTGTTTCAGATAGGTACTACTGACCAGCAGTTCGATATTTGATTTCTTTTTCTTCATTACAGAACCGTATTGTTCAAAAACCGCCATACCGAGGCTCCTGCTTTGGTTATCATCATGCTGCCAGAAGGAAACATGTAAAATGCCTGGGTGGTATGGGTGAATACCCTTCCCTGTCCGTCGGATTCCCCGTCAATTTTGTACCTGTTGGGGATAACCCACTCAAATGTACCAAAAGAATAAGGAGCAGGAACGCTGTGCCATGAAGCATGGTCATTAAGTCCCGAGTTATTATCATTGAACGGCAGGTAATGGGCTGTGGGATGATGATAAATGGTGGCTGCCGAAAACCGGTTGAAATACCCGGTAACATTGGTTGCCGGCCCCGGTACTTCGAGCCATTGGGTACGGCCAAAGTTTACATTCAGAGGCTCAACAGTTACATCAGTAATCATGCATGCTCCGGCGGTTCCGGCAGGTATGGCGTGGTTGCGTGCTACCACCATGCTCAAATCATTGGGAGCAATCACAGTAAAAGGTAAGACCCTTGTTCCTCCCGGAGTGGTAATGGAAATGGTGGAGCTGGCAGCGTTAGGGGGAGCTTCCCAGACCATATTGCTGCCGGTGTTTATTCCAATGATATGGCCGTTGGAAGCCGACCAGGTGCCTGCCGTGTCAGCGGTAAAGCGGACCCTTTCCCCTACACCGACGGTACTCCGGGTGTCAGGTGTTCCGTCAGGAGCCGCACTGATCGTTTGGGAGGTCACAACCGGCGGTGTTGTAGGTGTGGG
>CAYTDH010000077.1:0-13135 GCA_964436325.1 uncultured Tangfeifania sp. | reverse complement strand
GCTTCAGGAATAACCTTATTTTAAATTCAAAACCTTAGTAACCAAGCTTCAGGAATAACCTTATTTTAAATTCAAAACCTTAGTAACCAGGCTGACTCCCCAGTCACCCCCAACCTTATTACCTTATTTATCAAAAATTTTTTCATTTTCTTCTACGTGTTTTCATTTTCTGAATTGTATAATAAGTAAACCAGACTAAATTTGATGGTTTGAACAGCAAAAAAACATGACCAAAAAAATCCATATAAAACAATCCGAATCTGAATTCAACAACTTTATTGAATCCCGGAAAGGTTTGTCTTCCTTCGATAAAAAGCTGGAAACAGCAAAACTAATTGACCAGGCCACCTCGGTAGATGTTGACAAAGCGTACAATACCGTGAGCAGCAAAATCAACAAGGAAAACCAAACAACCAGCATCTTTACCACGCTTACCCGCATTGCTGCAGTTTTAACATTGCCCCTGCTGGCGTTTACCATTTGGAGCCTCTTTTTTCAGGAAACTGAAAAAGCACCGGTTGAAATTGCCCAAAGCGACATCACCTGGCAAACCGTAAAAAGTCCCATTGGTATGCGGTCTCACATCGTGTTGCCCGATGGCACCAATCTGTGGCTCAATGCCGGCAGCGAGGTTAAATACAGCATTCCTTTTACGCGCGAAAACAGGGAGGTGGAACTCTCCGGCGAAGCTTTTCTCGATGTGGTAAAAAATGAGCAGTCCCCTTTTTTGGTGAAAGCCGGTGATGCTGAGGTGGAAGTATTGGGTACCCAATTCAATCTGAATGCCTGGCCGGAGGCAGGACAGATGAAAGTGGCGCTGAAAGAGGGTAGGGTAAAGTTTCGTTTTGCAGATGATGACGGGACTTTGAAATTTTGCGAAATGGAGCCCAATGATTTACTGGAGTTTGACAAAAAGAATAAAACCGTTTTCCGAGAAAACACCAACATAGAAAAATACATTGCCTGGCACCAAAATATAATGGTGCTCGACGATACCCCCATGGAAGAACTGGCGCGTAAACTGGAACGCTGGTACGGTGTGAACGTGAAGATTGGGAGCGATGAAATAAAAAAATACCGGTTTACCACCACCTTTGAAAATGAGCCCCTGTTCAGGGTGTTGGAACTGCTGGAGATCAGTTCTCCTGATATTGCCATAAACTATACCCCCGGGAAAAAACTGGAAAATGAAGAGGGATTTTCTTCCTCAGTTGTAACCATAACCAAAAAATAGGTGCCTATGGAAAAAACTTAAACGAACCAACGCTTATGGGAAAAAGAGAAAGAAGGAAGTGCGCCAACACTCCCTTCCATTCAATCCCGGTTTCGGGCCGGGAAAATTTTAAATCATTCTATAATTTAAAACAGTGTAAAACTATGAAAAAATTTTTAAACCTGTTGTGTTTGCTGTTGAAGCAACACCGTAAAAAATTAATTGTAATGCGCAATACGCTTTTAATCTTAATCATTAGCACCTTCCAGGTATTTGCCACGGACGGCTATGCGCAAACCAAAAAGATCAACCTGGAGATGAAGAATGCCTCCATCAAAGAGGTATTGTTTGCCATTGAAGAGCAAAGCGAATTTTATTTCCTGTTCAACAGCGAGTTAATCGATGTAGCGAAAAAAGTCGACATTAAAATCGAGGAAGAAAAGGTAGATGCGATTTTGGCCCGGTTGTTCAGCAAAGAGGAAGTGGACTTTTTAATCAAAGACCGGTACATCATTTTAACTCCTGTTGACGGGGAAAAAGAAAGTTTTTTGGCGCAACAACCCGCTGTCTCTGGAACCGTTACAGACGAAGTCGGCCAACCGCTGCCCGGAGTAACCGTGGTGGTTAAAGGCACCACCCAGGGAACTGTAACTAATGCCGATGGTGAATATTCGCTGACAAATATTCCAGAAGATGCTACTTTGCAATTTTCGTTTGTGGGGATGGTAACACAGGAAATGGAAGTAGGAAATCAATCCCAGATTGATGTGACGATGGTTGTGGATGCTATAGGTATTGAAGAGGTTGTTGCCGTTGGGTATGGAACAAGAAAAAAAGAAAGTTTAACCGGAGCAATTTCAAATATTGTTGCGAAAGACATTAGAACGACTACCAATCCAAGTTTAGCGCAAAGCCTGCAAGGGAAAATTGCGGGAATGCAAATTCGTCAGAATACGGGAGAACCAGGAGACTTCAATACCATGATTAATATTAGAGGCTTTGGTGCACCATTGTATGTAATTGATGGTGTTGCCCGTGATGGGGGAAATGATTTTCAGAGGCTAAATCCCAATGATATAGAAAGTATTTCTATCCTGAAAGATGCATCAGCTGCAATTTACGGACTAAATGCAGCTAACGGAGTTATCATTGTTACCACAAAAAAGGGGGCTAAAGGTAAAACAAAATTTAACTACAATGGAGTTACTGGCTTACAAATGCCGACAGATGTTCCTGCGATGGCAAATGCCAGTCAATGGCTTGAAATGAGGAATGATGCAGATATTAATGTTGGACTAGGACCTTATATCTCAATAGAAGAATTACAAAAATACCAGCAAGGATTACCCGGATATGAAAGTACCAATTGGTTTGATCAAACCATGAAAAAGTATTCCAACCTTCATCAACATAACCTTTCAGCTCAGGGAGGGAATGAAGCCATGTCATACTTTGTAAGTTTTGGCTATTTAAATGAAGGAGGACTTCTCAAAACAAACGACCTGAATTATGAAAAATTTACAATCCGGTCTAATTTAACTATGAATTTGACGAAAAATTTAACTGCAGATGTAAACTTGCATGGTCGATTTGACAAAAAAGAAGCCCCGGGTATGTGGTTTTTTGAGATTTTCAAAGGCACCAGGGTTACTTTGCCAAATGAAAAAGTATATGCTAATGATAATCCTCTTTATCCCAATATGGTTGGGCCAAGCAACATCAATCCAGTAGCGCTTGCTAACAGAGATATTACTGGCTTCAGTGAGTCTAAACACAAATTTTTTCAATCTTCTTTTTCTATGACATACAACTTTCCCGGAATTGAAGGTTTGAAGATAAAAGGACTTGCAGCTTATGACAGTGATAATTTTCTCGGGAAAAATCTGGCAAGGAGTTATAAATTGTATCGTTATGACGAGTTTGCAGAGAGTTACAGTGTTTTGGAACAACGTTCACCATCATCCATTTCTAATGATTATGGTGATGAAAACCGATTGACACTTCAGGCTCACTTATTGTATGATTTGAACTTGTCTGATGCACACAACTTGGGAATTACATTGGTATATGAGCAAAAGAAGTATTGGCAAAGATACGCTGGTTTGAGACGGGAATATGATTTTTTTACAAATGATCAGATTGACCAGGCAAGTTTAAATAATCAGCAAACCAGTGGTAGTGAAATGGAAATGGCCAATATGTCTTATATCGGTCGTATTAATTATGATTATAAAGGAAAATACTTGATTGAATTTGCTTCCCGGTATGATGGCTCATATCGTTATCATCCCGATCAGCGCTGGGGATTCTTTCCTGTAGTTTCCGGAGGCTGGAGAATATCAGAAGAAAACTTTATTAAAGAAAAACTGCCATTCATATCAAACCTCAAATTGCGTGGTTCTTACGGAATTGTTGGTGAGGACGCAGGGGCTCCTTTTCAGTATGTTCAGGGTTTTTCTACTTCAGGTGGCGGAGGCTATGAGTTTATTAACGGAACCTGGATGATGGGTGCATCTTCCCCTGCCATTGTAAATGAAAAACTTACATGGTATGAGTCCAATATAAAGAATATTGGAATGGACTTGAGTTTGCTGCAGAGTCTTTTAGCTATTGAATTCGACATTTACCAAAGAGACAGAACTGGATTATTGGCATACAGGAATGTATCGTTACCCAACACCTTTGGAGGCACGCTGCCTCAGGAAAATTTGAATAGCGACAGGGTCAGAGGAATTGAATTTTCAATAGCACATAATCGGAAAATCGGAAATTTCAGTTATGGTATAAAAGGGAATTTCAATTATGCCAGAACAATGAACGTTTATGTTGAAAGAGGTCCGTTTCAAAGTAGCTTTGACAAATGGAGAAATGGAGCAGCGAACCGATGGAGTGATATTGGTTGGGGATATGTTTATGAAGGACAGTTCCAAAACATAGACGAAATAGCAAATGCTCCCATTCAAAATGGAAATCTTGGAAATACGTTGGAACTACCGGGGGATTTTAAATATGAAGATGTAAACGGGGATGGATTAATCAATGACCAGGATATTCTGCCTCTGTTTTGGACCGGCAATCCTAAATTATACTATGGTGCGACTTTTACTGCAAATTGGAAAGGATTTGATATTGTTGCTCTTTTGCAAGGCTCAGGAAAATATACTTTGCGATTTAATGAAGTTTATGCCCAGGTAATGGCATTTAGGGGAAACACTCCTGAATATTTTTACGATCGCTGGCACCTTGCCGATCAATATGATCCAAATAGTGAATGGATTCCTGGAGAATGGCCGGCTACACGTTTTATACAATTTGTGGGCGCAATGTATAACGAAAGTGAGAAATGGAGAAGGGATGCCTCATATATCCGTCTAAAGAGTCTGGAGGTTGGATATACTTTTAACATGGATATTTTAAGAAAAGTCGGAATAGACAATTTACGCATCTATACAAATGGACACAATCTATTGACTATAGCGGATCCTTTTGTAAAGCCATTCGATCCCGAAAAAATTGAAGGAGCATACCAGGCTGGCCTGACTTATCCTTTAATGAGAAGTTTTAATCTTGGAGTAGATATTAACTTTTAAAAAAGAAAATGATGAAAATTTATATTAAGAGTTTTATGGTTTTTATACTTATGACCTTAATAAGTTGTAATGATGATTTTTTGGAATTAAGACCTAAAGATAAACTGGATGGCGAAGCAATGTTCTCAGATCCGGCCGGTGTAAGAACTTATATGGCAAATCTTTATTATCAATTACCGGTTGAGGATTTTTTATTTTTTAGAGCAGCCAATGCTTTTAATTTTAATCCTGGGGATGCCAACAACAGTGGCATAGTGCCTGCAATCGATACAGACAATGCAATTCATTCTGAGCATAACATATCCCATGGTCAGGGACAATATCGCTGGTGGGAGCCGGCTTTTAAATTAATAAGGGATGTAAATATTCTAATAGAAACAATTCCAGGAATAAGCATTGAAGAGGAAGAAAAGAACAAAATGATCGGTGAAAGTGCCTTTATCAAAGCATATGTCTACTTTGCGCTTGCTAAGAGATATGGTGGTGTACCGATAATAGATGAATTACAAAAATATGAAGGAAATGTTGAAGATTTAAAAATTCCAAGGAGTACGGAAAAAGAAACCTGGGATTATGTAATGGAAAAATGTGATGTAGCCATTAATAATCTCCCAGATGAATGGCCTGGAGGTGAACGCAGGGCAACAAAATGGGTTGCTTATGCATTAAAATCAAGAGCAGCACTTCATGCAGCCTCAGTTGCAAAATATTGGTCAAAAGCTCCTCTTTCGGGAACGGCAGTAGATATGAAACTCGCTTATATGGATGCTTCAGATGCTAATAGTTATTATGAGCATTGTATCAAGGCTTCTGAAGCCATAATGTCATCAGGGAGGTTTTCACTTTTTCGATCCAATCCAACAAGCCCGGAAGAGGCAGCAGAAAATTATAGATTACTCTTTGAAGATCCCAATAATGCGCTTGAAGAGGTTATTTTTATGAAGGGATGGTCATTGCCGGGAACAAATAGAGGACACAATTACGATATATGGTTTTCTCCTAATCAGGTTGCAAACGGCTGGCCTCATCCGGGGCGGTTAAATCCTACTCTTGAATTGGTTGACACCTATGAAAGTTATTCAAATCCTGGAGAAAGCAGCCCTGTAATAACAACAACCGATGGTAATGTCAATAATTATAACGGCTTCGATTTAAATCGGGAATACTTGCGCTTTGAAACGCCTTATGAAATATTTAAGGACAAAGATGCACGGTTGTGGGGTACAGCAGTATTGCCAGGTACGGAATTTAAAGGAGAAGAGATAATTATACAGGGAGGGCTGGTATTACCTGATGGATCAACAATGATGGAAACAAAAAATTCCTACGAACATAAAGGCACAACTTACTATACTTACGGTGCTCCTGACTGGCCGCAATATTCAGGTTTCGATACATATGGTGGTAATATGACCCGAACCGGTTTTAGTTTTAAAAAGTTTTTGAATTCAAAACAACCCATTGTGCCTGCTTGGAACCAATCAACCACCGATTGGATTGATTTTCGGTATGCAGAGGTTTTACTAAATTACGCAGAAGCTGTTGTAGAAAGTGGTTACTCAGCCAATAATGCTCAAACTAAAGCTGCGAATGCTATAAATGACCTGAGAAAAAGGGCCGGACATACTGTAGATATTTCTTTGACGCTTGAAAATGTACTAAGAGAGAGAAGAGTAGAATTAGCATTTGAAAACAAGCGGTTATGGGACCTTGTACGAAGAAGGGACTTTCATACAACTTTTAATAATCTTGTAAGACATGCTTTGGTGCCCCTTATAGATTTACGGGTTGATCCTCCACAATATATTTTTGTTAGAAAACAAGTATCAAGAGAATCACAAAAAACATTTCTTGAAAAGTTTTATTACAGGCCTATTGATGGTGTTAACTCGAATGAATTAATTCAAAATCCAGAATATTAAATATTAATAAAATGAAAACTTATAATAAATTGATATTTTTCGGATTATCGATCATTATTTTCTCGATTTTCCAATCTTGTGAACTTGATAACTACGAAGGCCCCAACGCTGCCCTTTACGGGACCTTTTTGGATGCTGAAACAAATGAGCCTGTTGGTATGGATATCATAAACGGACCGCAAATTCAGTATATCGAACACGGGTACGATCCACCACAAAATCAGTATATGGTCATTAAAACAGACGGTACATACAGAAATGATTTAATGTTTTCAGGAACATATACTATTGAAACAATAAATACCAATTTTGTGCCGGTAGAGTCTTTTGAGTTAGAAGTAAAAGGTGAAACTAAACATGATTTTGTTGTCCAGCCTTTTATACGCATAAAGGATGTTTCCATCCAAAAAAGCGGAAATAAAATAGTAGCTAACTTTAAAATCCATCCCTCAGTAGAAGCAAAAGTGAGGGTTATTGGTTTATTCGGACATCCGAATTCCTCAGTTGGGACCCAGCTGAGAACTTTAGCAAATAGTATTGCTATCAGAGATTGGGTTGAACCGGGAACAGAATTTAGCTTAGAACTGGATATTCCTGCAGATCTGGCTGGTGAAAAATTATTTTTCCGAGTAGGATCAAAAATTGATTTGGACCCTACCCGTTGGAATTACGCTCCGCCCGTTCTAATAGAATTATAACATACTTGGTGAATACAAACAGCAGGAGTATTAATTTTATAAAATACTCCTGTTCTTGATTTTATTTGTCAAGCTAAAATGTTTATTCTTATTAGTTATAATATTTTTCACAAATAGCATCGGTTGTTCATGCAATTAATGCTACCTAAATCAAAAGAAAATGATTTTCAATAAGCAATTATTTATGATAGTATTCATTTCAGCGCTTTCTATTATGCTGGTTGGCTGTAAAAATGAAAAAATTGATGACGATATAGCCACACCAAAACCCCCGATTGTAGATTACACACTTTGGGAAATCAAAAATGGTAAGTTTTTTCTTGATGGTACATGGCAATTTCTCAAAATTGCAAAACCCTTAAGAAATTTTGCCCAAAAAGATGCGGTAAATAAATTGATAAGTGATTTGGACATATTAAAAGAAAAAAAATACAATACTATTGAAATCAATTGTTACTGGCATCACTTTGACCTTGATGGGGATGGGCAAATCGATGTGACGCTCGAACCATTAAATAAACTTATCGATTCAATTTATGCAAAGGGGATGTTTCCTTGTTTATCAGTAGAAACATATTCTGTAGGTGGGGGGCAGATTCCCGAGGGATTTTGGAAACTTTACCCTGATGCATATTGCATAAATGATAAAGGTCAAAGGGTAACCGACACAGAGTATGGTTTTAACCATGATGTTATTTCCATATACCACGAAGGGTATCGCAAAACGGTTCATTCATTTATTAAAAATTTGGCACGGGGGATAAATACAGATAAAATTCTCTATTTTGAGACCACCGTGGAGCCTCAATACATGGGTTCCATCAACATTTGTTATAGTTCTCATGCTAAATCTGAATATGCAAAATGGCGGGAAATTAATAATATAAGCGATGCCGAATCTGAATTCCCACAATCTTTCCCAATAGCGAATTATTTTATTGAAAATGAAACATGGAACAAGTTCAGAGCGCAATTTTTGGCCAAGTGGGTTAATGAGGATGCGGCAGCATACAGAGAGATTGCTGGAGATGATGCTTATATAGCGGTTGACTTTCTTGATGCCCATGAGAATACAACCAGAAGAAGAAATGGGGATCCCTTGGAGTTTTTATCCCATCTTACTTCGGCAAACATTATCCAGGTAAACTGGAGCTGGTATTACCCGACAAATAGTCCTAATCAAAAAGCCTACGACAGAGTAAACAATGTTAAAACCGAACTGAATAGAGACTGGGCAGTAACTGAACATATGACTTTTAACGGCAGTGATTTTAACAACTACAATGAAGAAACAATGCAGATGATTTTAATGAATACATTAAATCAAGGTACCCGGTTTGGTTGGGAATTTGTAAATGTTGCAAACAGTTCTAACGATAATTTTAGTCTTTATAAAGACAATTGGAGCCCAAAGCGTGTAATGAACGTAGTGGACAGCAAATGGGGATATTGGATGGAACAGGTAAAGTCAATAGAACAAAACCAATGACTTTCCGACGTCTGGGTTTCCCTCAGGGGGTTCCAATAATTGACGATATAAATGAGCAAAAGAAATAACTGCAAATAACTAAAGATACTTTTAAGATGAAAAAACTAATTGGCGCACTCCTGATATTCTCACAATTTATACTTGGCTGTTCCAAACAGAATGATGAAGCACACCCAAAGGCAACAGACACACCAAGTTTTCAGGCCTTTTGCTTTTATTACAACTGGTATGGAAATGTTAAAGTAAACGGGAAAGACATCCATTGGGCCCATCAGGTAATGAGATCCGGCCCATCGGATACAACGTCAGGATTTATCCCCGGTGGAAATAACATTGCAAGCAATTTTTTCCCGCAGTTAGGACCTTACAGCAGTACCGAATCAACAACTGTTGCCAGGCACATGCAAATGTTAAAGGATGCCAAGATCGGAGTGATTGTGCTCACCTGGTGGAACACGTCTGGTTTTGAAAGCCAGAGTATTCCATTGATTATGAATGAAGCAGACAAGGCAGGAATTAAAGTTTGTTTTCATATTGAACCATTTTCCGGGCGTAATGCGGAAACCACAAAGAAAAGCATCAAGTCTATCGTTGATCGCTTTGGTAGCTACCCATCATTTTACAGATTGAATGGGAAACCCTTATTTTTCATCTACGATTCATACCTTACCAAAGCTGAAGAATGGGCAACATTACTTCAGCCCGAAGGAAAAACAAGTATCCGTAATACTCCATATGATGCCATAATGATTGGTCTTTGGGTAAACATAGGTGAGCAGAATTTCTTTAAACAATCGGGGTTTGATGGTTTCTACACCTACTTTGGGGCAACAGGTTTTACTTATGGATCGACTCCTGCCAATTGGCCTGCAATGCAAAAATGGGCATCCGAAAACAATAAGATCTTTATTCCTTGTGTCGGTCCTGGCTATATTGACACCAGGGTTCGTCCATGGAACGGAAACACCACCCGGGACCGCGAGAATGGCAACTATTACGACAGGATGTTTAAACAGGCAATTGATTGCAAGGCGCCGTTTGTCGGGATCACTTCGTTTAACGAATGGCATGAAGGAACCCAAATTGAACCGGCAGTCCCTTTTAGCATAGAAGAATTTCAATACCTCGATTACAATCCGTTGGCTCCTGATTATTATATAAAACGAACGGCATATTGGATTCTTGAAGCAGAAAATAGCGAAAAGAATCAGTAGATGATTAATGATAATTTCTAAAACAATAATCTATGAGAAATTTTTCAAAACGACTTTTTATTTCAATCCAATGGCTAAATTCTAAAAATAAGCCTTCATGGTCCAAGACCGCGAGGAACGGTTCACCTATCAAAAAAACAGCCGGTGGTAGTGTATTTGCGATTACTGACAGAAAGCATGTATTTATAACTGTTCAAACATCATCACAAATAAAATGAAGATTTTTTTAATGCAACCTATTAAATAATTAAGACATGGTGAACCAAAAATTTTCAGCCTCAAAAAAATACTGTTATTTGTTTGTTCTCGTCTTCATTGTTGGAGCATTGAGTAACTCTTGCAGTAAGAAAACACAAGGCGTAGAAGAAAAACAACCGATAGACTTTGTCAATACTTATATGGGAAACATCAGTCATTTGCTGGTGCCCACCTTCCCCACCATACACCTGCCGAACAGTATGCTCCGGGTTTATCCTGAACGTATGGATTACACACAGGCCTTTATTCGAGGGTTACCTGTGGTGGTAACAAGTCACAGGGGCAGTTCAGCGTTCAATCTGAGCCCATTCCAGGGGCTCTCTAGTGACCTGAAGCCGGTGATGGCATACAGCTACGACCAGGAAAAAATCACACCATACAGCTATGAGGTTTATTTGGATGAACAGCAAATTGAAGTAAATTTCGGTGTATCGCATCAATCGGCCGCTTATCAATTTAAATTTGAAAAAAATGAACCGGTTTACATCGTAATTAATTCCGGGAACGGTGAAATAAAATGGGAACACAATGCCATTATAGCTCACCAACAGCTTGCCAATAGCACCAAAGTTTTCTTGTATCTTGTGCCGGATAAAATGCCTTTATCAGTTTACAGGCTGGAAGAGGGACAATTATCCGCATCCGGCCGCGCAGAAGGCAACGATGCGTGCCTGGTGCTGAATTTCCCGGAAGGAACCAACATACTGAATGTAAAATATGGTATCTCGTTTATCGATTCAGAGCAAGCCCAGAGAAACATGGAACGAGAGGTGCAGGACAAAACTATTACTGATTTACAAGCAGAAGCGCGTAAACTTTGGAATGAGGCTCTGGGAAAAATCAAGGTAGATGGAGGAAGTTCTGACGAACGCACTGTTTTTTACACCTCCCTTTATCGCTGTTTCGAACGGCCGGTTTGTATTTCAGAAGATGGTCGCTATTACAGTGCCTTTGATGGAACGGTGCATGAGGACAACGGCCGCCCCTTTTATACGGATGACTGGATCTGGGATTCCTACCGGGCCCACCATCCGCTCAATGTATTAATCGATCCTCAGAAAGAGGAGGACATCCTCCATTCCTTCATATTAATGGCAGAACAGATGGACCGCTTCTGGATGCCTACCTTCCCCGAAATAACCGGCGACAGCCGCCGAATGAACTCCAACCACGGAGTGGCCACCGTGCTCGATGCTTACCGGAAAGGCTTGAGGGGCTTCGATCTGGGAAAAGCTTACCAGGCTTGTAAAGGTGCCATTACAGAAAAGACACTGGCCCCCTGGTCTGGAAAACCGGCAGGGAAGCTGGATGCGTTTTACAAAAAACATGGATACATTCCTGCCCTGAGGGAAGAAGAGGAAGAAACCATCCCGGAAGTTCATGCTTTTGAAAAACGACAGCCAGTAGCGGTAACTTTGGGAACGGCATATGACGAGTGGTGCCTTTCGCAAATTGCAGGAGAACTTGGCAATGAAGAAGAGGAAGTGCATTACTTGCAGCGCTCTTTTAACTACCGAAACCTTTTTCACCCGGAAACCCATTTTTTCCATCCAAAAGATACTTTAGGAAAATTTATTGAACCTTTTGATTATGTATTCTCTGGAGGACAGGGAGCTCGTGGATTCTATGGTGAGAACAATGCATGGATCTACCGATGGGATGTGCAGCACAATATTCCCGATTTAATTGATCTGATGGGTGGTAGTGAGGCTTTTTCTAACAATCTCGATGCTATGTTTTCACAACCTTTGGGCAAAAGTAAATATGCTTTTTATGCCCAGCTTCCGGACCATACGGGCAATGTCGGGCAATTCTCGATGGCCAATGAACCCTCGCTGCACATTCCTTACCTATATAATTACGTGGAAAAGCCCTGGAAAACCCAAAAAATCATTCGTAAACTGCTGAAAGAGTGGTTCCGTAACGACCTGATGGGTGTGCCCGGAGATGAAGACGGAGGAGGTATGTCAGCTTTCGTGGTCTTTTCGCAAATTGGGTTTTATCCGGTAACACCAGGGATGCCCATTTATTCTATTGGTAGTCCCATGTTTGACAAAGTCGTCATCAACCTCGGCAATGGTAAATCATTTGAAGTTGTGGCTAATAATGTATCTGAAGGTAATAAATACATCCAGTCGGCCACGCTCAACGGTGAAATACTGGATACCCCCTGGATTTCCCATGAGGCTATAGTGAATGGAGGAAAATTAGCGTTTGAAATGGGACCCCGCGCATCCGAATTATGGGGATTATAAACAATAACTTGTAAAGTAAATTTTAAAATGAAAAAGTATATTTTTACGTTTTTTATATCACTCATTCTTTTCGCAAATACAAATAATGTAAAAGCAGAGCTAAATTTTGCAGGAATAAACGTACTAGAATTTGGCGCTAAAGCTGACGGAGAGTTCGATAATACTGATGCTTTTCAAACCGCACTAAACGAGGCTGGAAAAACAGGTGCTGCGGTTTACGTTCCATCTGGAAAGTTTCGGTTTAAGGGAGTAATGACTATTCCTCGTGGTGTATCTCTTGTGGGTAGTAAAGCAGGCCCTAATACCATCTATTATGACCAGGGAACGCTTCTCATGCCCTTAAATGGCAGAGATTCTGAAATTGGCCCGGCTTTTATAACATTAAATTCCGGCAGTACAATCAGAGGTTTCGGAATTATATATCCGGAACAATGCCGTGCTCGACCACATGGCGCGCGAGGCGCGGCCGGAAGCGTTCTGAGGGCGGCGAGGCGCT
>CAYTDH010000076.1:9551-13217 GCA_964436325.1 uncultured Tangfeifania sp. | reverse complement strand
AGTTGTTCTGTGTTCGGTGTTTGGTGTTCGGTTTGCGGTGGTTGTATAAATCGCTTCGCTCGGTGGGAGTTTTTCTCGAGAACCTACTCAAAATTTTTGGACATAATGAGTAAATGACAAAACAATGCGATTTCCTAAATATTCTCATTATAAGTCATTTGTGAAAATCTGTCATTGGCAGTGTTTACCCAAAATTGTTGGGCATAATGAGGGAATGACAATTAAAATTTGACATGAAATTAGTAGAGCAGGGAGTAATAAGGTTGTACTTTTGTGCAGCGTTTTGAACAAAAAAAATATCAGGAAAGAGAATGAAACGAGCCATGATCCGTCGGCTGACGGAACACACAGGAAAATGTTTATATGGCGAGTTCCCTGTCTGCCGACAGGCAGGCATGTGTTACCATTAAAAATAAACAATTATAAACACATGAAAATTAAAATGACAGGAGCCTCGGGCTATTTGGGCTCCAAAATCTCCGGCGAACTAAAAAAGCAGGGACATACTGTATTCCCTGTTTCCCGGGACTTACTTTATGGTTCCACCGATGCACTTAAAAAAGAATTAAACGGCGCCGATGCCCTCATAAACCTTGCTGGTGCCCCTATTTTGCAGCGCTGGTCCCAAAAAAACAAAAAAGAAATTTACGACAGTCGCGTGGAAACTTCCCGTAACCTTGTTTCCGCTTTCAGGGAAATGACTCCCGAAAATCGCCCGGGAAAAATAATTTCGGCCTCTGCTATTGGAATTTTTGCTCCGGGAAAAACCCACAATGAGGAGAGTACAGATTTTGAAAAAGGGTTTGTGGGTAAAGTGGTTTATGACTGGGAGGCTGCCTGGAATGATTTGCCTGATGGTCTTTCAGTAACGTTCTTCAGGCTACCTCCTGTTCTTGGGAAAGAAGCCCAGACCATCCAAAAAATGCTTCTCCCGTTTAAACTGGGATTGGGAGCAAAAATTGGCAACGGGAAACAGCCGTTTCCGTTTATTCACGAAAAAGATGTGGCCAGAGCTTTCCGGTGGGCTTTGGAAAGCAAGGAAGCCAGCGGGACTTTTAACCTGGTGACTCCCCAAAAAATTACCAATCAGGAATTCACCCGTGCCTTTGCCAGGGCACTCCATCGTCCGACTTTTTTGGCCATCCCCCAATTTGCTTTAAAGTTGCTTTTTGGTAAAGCAGCATCTATGCTTACCCAAAGTCCTCAGGTAGAATCAAAAAGATTGCCACAAAACGGATTTGAACTGAATTACTCAACCATTGACGAAGTCATGGAGGAGATATTCCATTAAAAACTACTCCCTCCTTATCAGGGTATGATTTTTTGCTGACTGGTAGATATCCAGGATGATGGCCACTGATTTCCGGGCTTCTTCGCCACTAATTTCAAATTCTTTCCCCTCTTCAATCGACCGGATGAATGATTTAAGGTTTTTGGCGTGGTCTTCAAAAGACATGGCTGCAGGGTCTGCCACACCCCCACCCCCTTCAATGGCTCCAAATTTTTCGATTATTTTTTTGTCTTCTTCATTCTGGTCTGCAAAATGCCAAATTTTAAGGCTGTTTTCCACCACCACGATGGTTCCGTGTGTTCCGGTAATTTCCATTCGTCTGTACTGGCCCGGCCACGAGGCGGTAGTCCCGTAGATTACCCCCAAAGCTTTGTTTTCAAACTGAAGAATGGCGACCCCTGTATCCTCGGTTTCTATTTGAGGGTGTCCTTGTTGGGAAGTCATGCCACCAATAGAGCGAACCGGCCCCATCATGTATTGTAAAAGGTCAATCATATGGATGGATTGGTTCATCAGGGCCCCACCTCCATCCAGGTCCCAGGTACCGTGCCAGCCTTCATAATACGCATCGGACCGCCACCAGGGTACGTGAACAGAAGCGTATGTTATCACGCCCAAACGACTGTCCACAATGGCTTTTTTAATGATCTCCGTGGTTGGGTTGTACCTGAAATTGAAAATACCGCCCAGGTAAGTTCCTGAATGGCGGTGTGCTTCAATCATTTTATCAATCCGTTCCAAACGAATATCCAGCGGCTTTTCACACAGCACATGTTTCCCATGCCGGGCTGCTTCTACCGTGGGTTCCATATGGGCGCCACTGGGGGTGGCAATCATAACAATTTCCACCTCGTCCGATTGTACCATTTCGCTAATGGTTTCCCAACTCTTGACATTATATTTCCGGGCCATTTTTTCGGCTCCTGCTTTCCTGATGTTGGAAAAACCCACCAGTTTTGTATTGGGCAAAGACCCAACAGCACGGGCATGAAAGTCGGCAATCATGCCTGTGCCGGCAATTCCGATTTTCCAAATTTTAGATGTCGTCATAATTTTTGCTTTTTTTTTATTCTTGATTTGTTCGATTGAATGGTCAGCAAGGGATCGTTCTGTTAAGATAACCATTTTTCCAGATTTTCAGCAACAAAAGCATCATCATTCAAATGGGGATAGGCGCGGTAAACCCGGTCGATTTCTTCTTTCTGTCCCGGAGACAGGGTTTCTTCACTGTTCAGGGTCCATATCCCTTCCAGGAGTCCCTGCCGGCAAAGTACTTCATGGATTCCTGTAATGCACCCGGCGAAATTATGGGCAACATCGAAAAAAGCAGCATTGCAATCGGTAATTTGATTGGCAAGAGCCATGACATCCGGCAAGGAACTTTCGAGTTTGCCCTGGTGCACATTTCTCAGCAATTCAACGGCCTTTTGAGTCCATACCGCCCAATGTCCCAGCAACCCTCCAACAATTTTCTTTTTCACGGTTTTCCCGTCAACCACTATCCGGTATTCAGTGAGCAGGTCCATTAAAATGTTATCGTCGTTACCGGTATAAAGGGCAATTTTATGTGCTCTCCCTGATTCCGCAACACCCCGGATGGTATCGAGCGTTTGATAACGGTTAAACGGAGCAATTTTAATGGCAATTACATTTTCAATCCGGGCAAACTCCCTCCAAAAGGAAACATCCAGTCTTCTGCCTCCAACGGCAGGTTGCAGGTAAAAACCGATAACCGGCATAATGCGGGCAATGGCCTTACAGTGTTCAATAATTTCCTTATTTGACGCATTACGAAAAGCCGAAACACTCAGTAAAACAGCATGAAAGCCATTTTTCAGAGCCTGCCTGGACTCTTCTGCAGCTTGTTGGGTTTTCCCCAAAACCCCCGCAATCCGGATCACCGGGCGGGGGGTTTTTACCATGTAGCGGTCGAATTCTTCCCTGGCCAGTTCAAGCAGAGGCGTAAAAAGGTTAACCCGGGAAGAGCGTATCTCGAATTGGGTGGTATGTACTGCAACAGCGATTCCCCCTGCCCCGGCATCGAAATAATAGCGCATCAGCGCCCGCTGGCGCCGTTCATCCCATTGGCGTTTTTCGTTAAGAGCCAAAGGAAGGGCAGGAATAACCGTTCCTTTTACCAATATGTCTTTTATTTCCTGCGAAAGTTCGGAATGAATCATTCTTTTGAGATTTAGTATTTGCCGTCCCTGACTTCAAAATGGGTGGGTTTACCCAGTAATTTTTTATCTTCTTTCAACCAGTGGGCTGTCCAGTGAATAACCCGCTCAAGAGGAACCTGAGGTTTTCCGAATAACTCAAACGCCTTTTTCGAATTGCTCAAAAACGACTTTAGCGATATTTCTGCCACGAATGTC
>CAYTDH010000076.1:0-9541 GCA_964436325.1 uncultured Tangfeifania sp. | reverse complement strand
TCGCTTTTTTCGAATTACTCAAAAGAGCAGTGGGGGCTTCTTCCCCGTTAAAGTAAACTTCTTTATCCAGTAAATTTCCAAATTCCAGGGCCACCCTTTTTACCCAAAGCATTTCAGGCCCGGCAATGTTAATTTTCCAGGCCGGACTGGCGGCTTTTCCTATGGAACGTAAAACCATATTGTTGACATCTCCCTGCCAGATCACATTAAAGGCTCCCATCGACAAGTCTACCGGTTGTTCCTTTTTTACGTTGGAAGCGATATCCACCAAAACCCCGTACCGGAGTTCAACGGCATAATTCAGGCGAATTAAAGCAACGGGAGTCTGGTACTTTTGACTTGTAAACTCAAACATTCGTTCGCGGCCCAGGCAGGACTGCGCATATTCTCCAACCGGTTCTGGATGGTCGGTTTCCAGAGATCCACCCGATTCGGTATCGACCAGGGGGTAGACGCACCCGGTTGAAAAAGCAACGATACGGGAATTCCGGAAATATTCCGCAGCAAGCCCCGGAAGAAATGCATTCATGGCCCAGGTGAGGGAAAGGTTCCCAAGGGAACCGAATTTCATTCCGGCAAGAAAAAAAACATTTTTTACTTTGGGCAGGCTTTCAAGAAAATTCCGGTCGAGCAAATCCCCCTGAATGGTTTCTATCCCCCAACTTTCCAGACGTGCTTTTTCCTGCGGATTACGAAAACGCGACACGCCAATGATTCTTTTTTTTACACCTGCTTCCTTGCATGCCCTTTGAGCCATGCGGGCAAGGGAGGGGCCAATTTTACCGGCTATCCCTAAAAAAATAAGGTCTCCTTCCAGGGTACTGAGCAATTTTACAGTTTCCCCGGAAGGCCGCGACAGCAATTCCTCCAGTTGTTCTTCATTGGTGATCTTTTCAGGAAGTTCTATCATTTCCGGATAAAATTATTTTTTTATAAATTTCAACAGCCTCTTCAATTTTTTGGATGGAACAATATTCATTGGTTTTATGGGCCATTTCCGCTTCACCGGGTCCCAGAATAACCGCAGGAACACCTCCGAAAAAAGGTTGAAGCACGGCTCCGTCTGTAAGGTATGGAAGAGCCATGGGATAGCCTTTTGATCCGGGTTTGACGCTACATGCAGCATAAACCAACTGCACAAAAGGATGGGTTTCCTCCGAGGAGACAGCCTGCAGGTCAACCAGGGTTTCAAGGGAAACATCCTTGCCAAATGTATTTTTCAGACGGACAAGCAATTGTTGGTGGTTCGTTTGGGATGTCGTTCGCACATCGATGGTGAATTCAGCATGGTCCGGTACCGAGTTAAGGTTCTTCCCTCCTTTAACCAGGCCCACATTCAGTGTAGGGAATCCCAGCAAAGGATCATGGGCTTCGTTAAATTCAAACTTCTGAGCACGAAGAATGGCTTCAGCCGCTTTGTATATGGCATTCACTCCCAGGTGTGGCATGGATGAGTGGGCCGTTTTTCCGAAGGTGGTTCCTTTCAGGTACAATCCTCCTTTGTGGCCAATGGCCGGGAGATTTCCTGTAGGCTCACCCACAATAAGGCCGGCGGCGTTTCCCAGTTCTTTTTGAATAGAAATTAAATGTTTTGCCCCCTGGCATCCGGTTTCTTCTCCGGCTGTAAGCACTATCCTGACCCCCAGTGAAGGAGTTGCAGTTTCAAAAGCCCGAATGGCGGCCATAATCATTGCTGCCACCGCACCTTTCATGTCGCTGGAACCACGTCCGTAGATTTTACCATCTTTAAGGACTCCTTCCCATGGATTTGTTTCCCAGGAAGCTGCACCGGCAGGAACCGTATCGAGATGACCTGAAAAGACCAGGGAAGGCTGATTTTCGGAACAACCTTTCCGGGCCACCAAATGGAGCCTGTTTTCACCAAAAGGAATATAGTCCACCTGAAATCCATTCTTCGAAAGCATGTCCCCGGCAAGTTCAGCAGCAGCAGCTTCATTGCCCGGGGGATTGACGGTGTTCAGTGCAATGAGTTCACGGGTGAAAGCGATAACATCCTTGTATTTTTTCATCATGCCGGATAACGAATGAAACCCATTTAGGGTGTGTAATGAATTAAGTTAGCTGATAAACATTTTTAGATTTCATTTATTCAACGAGTTATAAAATATCTTCAGGCAGATTATTCTATTACATACCCTTAGCTATTTTGTTTTAAATCAATTTCTGATCTTTTTCCGCAAGGTGATCAAGATGAATGTCCAGAAATCCTCCACTGGCATTATCATCCGAGACAAACTGAGGTTTTCCGTTAATCAGGTCCATAGAGAAACTATGGGTATGTCCTGCAAATACGCCCAGCAGGTTTTCACTGGAAAAGACGGCTTTATGGAAATCAAACGTTGTTTGGGTGTGTCCCGATTCCGGCCAGCGGGGTCGTCTCTCCAGTTCATGGATTTTGTCGGTTGCTGCCCCCCAGTCAGGATGCCCGCAGCCAAAGGATATGCGGCGTCCGGGCGCATACATGGGAATATGAACCGCCAGTATCATGGGGATATTTTGGGAGGTCTGTTCCCTGAAAAATGCCAGTTGTTCCTCTGAAATCTCATACGTGGAATTGTCAATGGCCAATACCCGGATGCCCTTTATATCGCGGTAAATCATCAGGGGGTTGCTGTCATCATAAAGGGGGGAAAGGCGTCTTTCAATCCATTCATCCCGCAACTTATCGAGTGAGCCTTTCATGCCTTCGTAGTGCCAGTCATGGTTCCCTGAAGTAAAAATATATGGAATGCCGGTTTGCTCCAGTTCATTCATAACCCATTCAATAGCTGCCTCCGAAGGAAAACTGAAGATGTCTCCCCCCAGAATAAGCAGGTCGGTCTTTTTTTCAGCTGCATTTTTCAGTGTTTCACGGAACATCTCTTTCGGTGTGGTTCCTTTTCCAGTCTCAAAATGGCGGGTTTCATTGTATGCTCCGGCCATCCGGTTGCTGTATTCGCGATAAGGTGCTCCCCGCTCGTCATCCATGTGAAGATGCGTATCCGAAATAAACGTCAGCTTGACCGGATTTTTGATGTTTCCGGAAAAAAAATGAACTGTATTTCCTGTCTTACTTACGCTTACAGGAGTAGTCGCTTTGTCCTGCTGTAGCACATCTTCTCCTTTGCTCCATTGGTTCTGACCATAGGAAAGGAATGAAGGGATAGCGATTGCTCCCGCTGTTAATCCAAGGCTTTTCTGAATAAATTGGCGTCTTCCTGTTTTTTCCATATTTCAAAGATTGCAATTATTTCTTTTGGGAACGGAACTGAAAGGAAAAAAGTTCAACATCTCAAAAAAATATCCATTTTAATGTCCGTGCCTGCCGGTTTCGCGTTCTTCCCAACCGCTCTTTCCATCATCCATATAGACTTCAATGAGTGTTTTGGAAACCCGTTCATCCACTTCCTCCACCAGTTGAATTCTTAAAGGGTTGGTAAGTTTATCTTTCCACTCCAAAACAGGCTTCCATGGAATTTCCTCTTCTGCTTCATAAACAAGGTAGGCCCATTTTTCGGTGAACATGCTTCCTTTCATGGCCGGAATTACTTGTTGCATGTTGGAAGCCAGAAAACTCAGTGACAGGGCGCGGGTCCAGTATATCCAGGGTCCACCGGTGATATAGAAAAAAGGATTTAGCAACCGGGTCCGCGATTCCAGGGAGGCATTGGCATATTCCAGTTTTATTCCGGCAAAACCAATTCCGGTATTTTCATTGAAAAACGTAATCCAGGGAATATCTGCTTCCATTTTAATGTCGGTCAGGTCGGCCATATTTTCCACGTCGTAGGTAATCACATCATCGCGGACCACATCATACCAGGCTGCATGCGTCATGAGTTCTCTCTTAAAAACAATTTCAGCATTTCGGAGCGCCAGGGTTTGCACCGTTTCATTAATGCGCATATTGGTGGTACTGAAAAAATAGGGTACATCCGGAAAAAATTCGTACCTCACGGATGCATCTACTTCGGGCATGTCACGCAATGGTCCCCAAAATTCACCGGTTGCCATAACAGGCCCGGATATGGAATGCATGTTTTGATCCAGTTTCCAGTCGGCGGTGTGGGTCCAGGCGCGGGGAGGCACATAAATTCCTGGATTCCAGTGAATAGCTCCATTTGTTTCCATACGGTGAAAAAGGGGGTTTTCAGGTTTGTCTTTCAGGGTGAGCTGATCGAGATGCCCCGAGCGGGGATGCAATACCGCATTGAAATGTTTATTGTCGATTCGTAACCCCGGCAATTCCCCCTGAACCTGCAAATCGGAATGCCAGGTTTTGGCCATGGCTTTTTCATTGTTGTAATAAATAAGGAAAACCTGACTTGTTTTGGCAGGGACATCGGCCAGGAAAGCTACTTTGCATGTGACGGTGGGCATCCAAAGGGGAATGGTTCTTTCATGACCTCCCTCCTCAACAGGAGATAAATCATCCTCTTCTGTGAATTCCTGGATATCGAAAACCTGGGAAGGGACTTCACGAAGCGAATAATCATTGGGATCAACAGCTAGAACACGTATCTCCCGTTTGAGATCATGAACTTCATCGGGATAAAAAGGAAGCAATACCTCCACCGGTTCCTTTTCCCGGTCAATACCCGCAGTTTCGCTTAAAACAACCGATTTGTAGTTATTCCATGAAGCATCAAAAACGTCAACATCTGCCGGAGCCTGGAGGGAAGCTGTGGCAGAAATAAAAGTATCGTCCTCTGAAGGCTGGGCCGATTCTTTCAACCGGACAGTGATTTTTATTTCATACTCCTCTCCCGGCTGCCAGGGAAGCCAACCGGTAATGAACGGTTTTTTATAAAGTGTATGGTCCTGTGAAAGGGCATAACCCGATGGGGGCCGGTGAGTCAGAGCGGGTTTGTCGATATCCTCGTGTACATCGCCCCGGTATAAATTCAAAAAACGCATGGTTTCGCCATTTACGGAAGCTTCAACCTCAATAATAGAGGATTCGGGCAATTCCAGCTCAGCCTTGAAATGGTAAAAGGGGATGGCAGGAACCGGATATCCCAGTTCAATATGGTTTATGGTCAGGTTTTTGGCTCCCCAAGCCCCGCCGGCAATGATGAACATGAAAAATAAAGTAAAGAATAGGGTAGATAATTGGAAAACAAATTTTTTCATAACACGATATTTTTTAAGTAATACACTTAAGGGTTATTTCCTTATGGTAATCAGATTTCGTTCTTTCAGGGCATCGAGACTATTCTCCCATGCTCCCCCACTCCCCCATAAATAATAGGAGAAATACATTTTGCTTTTTTGAATGATGGGAGTCCATGGTTGAAACTCCACATAATAATGGGGTGCATCGGTATTATCGGGATGATTCATCCACATATGAAGGAATAGGGGCTGGCTAACCGGAAATGCTCCCACAAAAGAAATATCCTCTTTGGTGTCATACCCCGCATTCCATCCTTCCTTCACATCAATGGCCATCCCGTAGTATTCTTCGGGTCGCATGCGATACGTTTTTAACCCCTCCATGGCTGGCGCATAAAAAACATCCTCTGTTCCATGACTCTCTCCCAGTGTCAGAATAGGTTGCGGTCCAAGGACATTGGCTTCGGGGTTTTTAAAGGTGAGTTCAAACCGGACTTCCACAAGAGGGGAATTCCCGTAGAGGGTAAATGTTTTTTTGAGTTGATTCCCGTAATAATCGGCCGTCATGGATACCCGGACAAAGTCCCCCTCTCCGCGGACAATCTCTGCATCATAAATTTTGTGGGTTTCCATACTTGCCTGGCCCAGAAAATCTTCAAATCCCCCATATGGATAAAATCTTCTTTTCCGGAACGGACTTTTGTGGTTTTTACTTTTTTCAGGCCATATTTTAAATAAGACATTATCGTTTTTGCTTTTCACAATGTATTCAATGATGCGGGCTCCGGTTCTTAACAAGGTTATTTGTACCGAATCATTTTCCATGCGGTATTCATTGATTCCGTCGCTGTTCAGGTCCATTTCATAAACATAAGGTTTCCCCTCAGCTTTTCCAACACCTAACTGGCTTTCAGAGGAAAGCCCCAGGGCTTCGGCACGGACCAGGTAGTTCCCAGCTTCAAGTGGTAAGGAGAAGTTTATTTCACTGAAGGAAGCTTTGGAAATTTTACATGTTTTGGACTGCTTCAAAACCGCCTGGTTCAGATTGTTTTTATGAAATACAGTGATTTCAACCGGGAATGAAGTTTTGCCGGTAAAATTATGCAGGGTAACCGGGAATTCGATTTGGGGAGCATGGCCATAAAGTAACTGGTGCATCGACAAAGCGGGCGGCAGGTCGAGCATGGTCAGGGTGCTTTTTTTATGTTTTCCCCACTTGAAATTCACTGCTACCGGATTGGTGTATCCCATGGCCTCTTTTTGGGGTTGAAGCGGAATACGTATTTCCTTTGTTTCATAGGGTTGTAGCGTAACAGAACCTGGTTCAGAACCCGAAAGTTGCATGTAGGGAGAAGGGGTAACATCAAGGCTGCCCGTCAGCACTGATTCAGAATAGTTTCTGAGCGTGACAAGGAGGTCGTATCCTTCCATTTTGGCTTCCATGTCGAGAAAATCGCTGAAATATTCTTCGAGGTATGTTTTATCGAGGTAAAGCAGCCCCAGTGCGTGACGGTATTTGGCAGGCCCCATCAAACGGGCATTTTCCATAACAGCCACTTCCTGCCGGTTCAGGATGGCATTCCAAAGGGTTTCCCGGGTAAGAGGGGTATTTTTATCGATAAAGAGAACCATGGAGGAAGTGAGGTTGTCGCTGAGGTAACCTGTTTTATGAATAAATGGCACATTTTCCTGATCAATTTGTTCTTTGTTTCCTTCATGGGTAATGTATCCGTCAAATTCAAATTCATCATTTTGAGGGGCATAGACAGGGCGGAAGGCATATCCCCCTTTTTCGCGGGCAAAATCAATCCATGCCTGGGGAGAAGCCATGTCCTGCACTTGCAGTCCCTGATAATTTTCACAGCCGTAAACAGGTGAAAAACCAACGTCAGCATAAACGGGAAGGTTAACATCCTGCATCCATTGTTTTAACTCATCCCTTGCCAGAAAATCCATGTATCCGTCGAAAATAAACCAACTGTTCCCCTCATTCATGCCCGCCCCGATAATATCCAGCGGATGTCCGGAGGCGCATGTAACACTCTTCAGCAGCGAGGAGGCCCCGAAGAGCCCTTTGTGCAATGCATAGTTGTCTGTTATTTCACGGGCATTGTCAAGCAGCTTCCGGAATTGGTCTGATGCCTGGTTCGACTCCGAAGAGATGACAAAAAGGTATTTCCCGTTGTTTTCCAAAAAGAAGGCTTTTATTTTCCTGATGTTTTTGGCATCCAACTGGTAACTGTTCAACTCATCTGCCCATAGGAATAATTCATTGGCCTTCTCCTCCAGGGTTTCACCAAGTTCGGAAGAGGGAGAGGTTATGACCAGAAGGTTTCCTTTGCCCAAACGCTGGTTCACCTCCCCGGGGGAAGGATTGCTGAGGGTTTCCGCTTCTGCGGAGAAAAGATGCGAAAAAAAGCCCTCCTGCATCAGTAAACCCGGCAATCCCATATCACGGGCAATGTCCAGTTTGCTTTGCATGAGGTTCTTCTGCACATCAGAAACGGCCATTTTAAAGAGGTTTCCATACCTGTGCCACTGGGTGTAGTTATCCTGCCAGTGGTTGGTGTAACCGTTAAATTGCCGGTGATTGACGATAGTGGACCTCTGCGGCAGGGTTTTACCGGTTAACCTGAAATCGTTGAGGTCCTGACTCCGTGTGCCTGGAGAAAACATCAGGGAAATAAATAATGTTATTACTATCCCCATCAAGAGTGAATGTTTGTTCATGTTGGTTCTTTTAGTTTATGACGTTTCCCAAATGTACTTATTAATTTTTATTTGGTCGATGAAAAAAAAAGAATTGTGAAATTGAAAAATTGTTGAATTGTTGGGCAATTTATTGCTTTATGAAAGTTGACATGTTGTTCGTTGTTTGTTGTTTGTTGTTCGTTGTTTGTTGTTCGTTGTTTGTTGTTTGATTATTGACTTGCAAATTGTCAACTGCGAATCAAAAATTTCCGGCAGATTTGTAAAACGATGAACAAGAACACCAAATTTTGCAACCAGGCTGCCCCGAGAATCACCCTACAACCTCCGAATCCCGTTATTTGTCATTCGTCATTCGCAATTCGTCATTGGTCATTCGTAAATTATTTAATTATGAGGCTGAAAAAAAGGCAGCCCCAAAAGCTGAGGCTGCCCAAAATTGTTATCCATTTTTTAGAAATTCGGACCTCCGGTATCCCACCACAAGCGGGTACCAATTTCGTCAGGTCCACCCAGTTTCGAAGTAGCGTCGGCAACACCATCGGGATTATTCTCACGTTCACTGTTAATGAACGGCATTCTCCGGATGAAATCATCATCGGGGATAACACCCCAGTCGGGACTGCTGTCATTTTTATAATTGTACGGAAGCTTGGGATAGCCGGTACGGCGGTGGTCCACCCATGTCTCTACCGTATTCATATAACCAGCGATCCATTTTTGGGTCATGATTCTTTCCAGTTTTTCTTCATTGCTGGCTGCTTCATCCCATTTAACAGTGATTTCCATACGGCTTACAAAGTCATTGACATCCCCTTCGGCTCTGGGATCATCGTAATCGAGCGGCGTACTGGCATCATCCTGAAGATATCCATCCACACCTCCTGCGCCCCATTCAGCGAAAGATGCTCTTACTCCTGCCTCATAATGGTCCTGTGCTGAACCGGCGCCATCCCATCCTCTTAAAGCGGCTTCTGCAAGGATAAAGTGAGTTTCACAGGCAGAGAAGAGGCGGCGGCTTTCTACGGATAAGAAATCTTCGCTGATGGTGGAATAATCGGTTCTGTCTGATTTAGCAATTAACAGAGCGCCGTTTCGGATTCCTTTGTATGGCATATCAGGGTGATCTGAAACAAGAGACATTTCGGAAACGGGCTCAAAATATTTTTCAATCCGCCCGTCGTTATAGCCAATAAGTACAGATTCCATGGTCGCACTCATGCGTGTGTCACCCCAGGAAAAGCAGATAACAGCAGGAGGGAACTGACCTCCATAGAGGGAGATGTACATATTTTCGGAGTTGGTGGTTATCAATCCGCCAGGGGCATTGATGGCTTTTTCTCCCTCTGCCTTGGCCAGGGCGGGATCTACTTTGGAGAGACGCATGGCCAGGCGCAAACGCAGGCTGTTGGCAAATTTTATCCACATGTTAAGGTCGCCGCCATAAGTAGCGTCGAACTTCTTCAAGCCGTCATAATTCGGGTCGGCACTAAATACACTAACGATTTCGTCCAGCTCGGCGAACCAGGTATTATAGAGCGTTTCTTCACTGTCGTACATAATGGTTTGTTCCGAAGAGCCATAATTGGAATAGATCAGGGGACCATGATACGCTGAAAGCCTTGAAACACCAACAATACGAATGAGTTTGGCCCACTGGGAAAACACATCATACCCGTCTTCTTCGGCAATTTCGATAACCTGCCTGGCGGGAGCC
>CAYTDH010000075.1:0-13332 GCA_964436325.1 uncultured Tangfeifania sp. | reverse complement strand
CAAAGCAGATAAACGGTTTTTATAGTCACCAATCTTATCAAGCCTGACAGCTCCTGCTTTGGTAACCTCTATTGGGGCTACTTTCAGATGCAGGTCTTCTCCCTTGAATGAAGCGGTTTCAGATCGTTCTTTTTGAAGAGATAGTCCGGCCTGACGCAAAAAGGGAAACAGGTCTTCTCCCACGGCAATGGACATATCCTCCACCATTTCATCCCAGGTCAGTTTATGATTGGGATCATCTTTCCAACGGGTATGCTGTACATATTTCCATCTCGGATACCAGGCAGGGCCATAACGGTCGTCCAGTTTTTGCCATATCCACCATGTTTTCAGCCAATCTTTCCCTTTACCAAATTCATTTCTGAGTTTTTCATTTTCGTAATGCGTAACCAAATCGAGTTTATCGCCGGTGGGGTCGAACTCAAAAAAAGAGTTGCAATTCTTAACGGGTTTGTCTCGCAGTTCTTCACGGAACAGGGCATCGACTTTCCCCTGAAACCATCCGGCATGGGCCTCTCCCCTGTTTGGTACCGGTGCAATGCCTGCAACATTTCCCTCGTCGTTTACCGGACCGTGCATGGTGTGAGCCAATTCATGAGCAAAAATGGAAATAATGCCCATTGGTGAAAGGCTGATTATACCGTTCTCTTTGGGCTTAAAGGCATTTACAGCCCAACCACCTCCGCCGCCTGAGGAGAGAATTAAATACATGGGTTCAAGTGTAGGGGTAGACGGAAGCCAGTTTTCCACCTGTTCTTTGGCTTTGGGAATATCTTCATCTACTGTTTTCAGGAGTTCAGTTTTTTGATTGGCAGCATAGAATAAAACAATGTCGTCAAATTGCTTTTCCAGTTCGGGATAAATTCCACCTCCACCACCAGGAGCCTGCGGATAACGGGCTTCTCCCCCAACAGGGGCTTTTCCTGAGGCGGCTTGCGCAATTATGGATTCAAGATATTCGTTTTTCTTTGTTTTCACCTCTTCTGTATCGCGGTTGGCATGAAGGAGTTCATCGCTTCCAAAAATATAAACATACCCTTCCCCAAAATTTCTGCTGACAGCCAAAGGTGTCCCTTCCTGACCTTCCAGAATTACCTTCCACTCAGGGTCACAATCGATGACAGCATAAGTATTATTCTCCAGAAAGTCTACAGGCACATCTCTTTCTGAAGAAATGGCAGCACCGAATTCTGAACATAAATCGTTTAAAGACCATGCCTTTGCAATCTCTTCATTCGCAGGAGGAGTACCAAATACAATAAGGCCTCCACCCATTCTTACAAAATTCACCATGGCTTCCTGCTCTTCGGGCAGGTAATGCTGGGCATTCTGATCACTCTGATGGGTAATAATGACATTGTATTCAAAATTAGGGTGCCAGGCAAAAGGAAATATTTTTTTCTCTTCATCCCACCGAACCCTTACCCGGCTTTCCCCATTATGGTTAAGAACAGTGTGGACTGAAGCCTGGCTGCCAATGGCCCTGTATCCCATATTATTGAGGCGCCGGGGCATCCCCCAGAGGGTAACAAATTTACATTGATGGGCCAAATCAATCAATACATTGATGCCTTTATCGTTATCGATGGGTTGTTGAGGTAAAGGATACTTTTGAAATACCGAAGAAGGCAGTGTTTTCCCGGTTTGCCAATACTGGTCGATGTCATCTTCCGGGATTGTTGTTGGCTGTTGATTGTTTCCATTACAACCGGTAAGCCACAAAACCACACCAACAAAAATAAACATATTTAAATAGGTCTTCATCTGAAAAAATTGAATTTTATTGATTTAGCTGATAAAGATATTATTCGTTTGCAGTGAATCAGGCAGTTGATAAAAAGTGTATTTCCCGGGTTGGTTTTGGCCATTTCCGGGAAATACATTTGCATGAATAAATTTCACAGTTTTTTGGAATAGGGTATTCTCATTTTAATATTCCAGGTTCCTGAGTCGTTAATTTTTATTCCCCAGCGGATATAGGCCTGGCACAAAACATTTCCTGTTTGATCGTTTACCTGGTATTGCGACCAGTCATGCGGACCATACTCGGCCTCATATGCTTCCTTATCAACCGTAAAAGCATCGCGGGTTGTTATGTAATACATCAGGTATGAACTGCTCCCCGAGTAGTTTCTTGCATACTGAGGGAACGGCGGAGCAGGCAAGGAAAAGGTATAGCTTGTCTCATTGCTTGTTGTCTCAGTGGAATTATCATGATAATTCTGCAAATAGGAAGCACCTGAGGGATAGAAAACCACTTTTGAAGGATGAAACGGCTCATCGTGACTGTCTGTAATAATCATATTCACCTTTATTCCAAGCTGCGGTTCATCGCTTTCTTTGGTTATGGAGAAATAAGGATGGGTGCCATCCAAAACACTTGGCACGTTATCATCGCTGCCGTTGGTTATTACGGAAGTAGACAATGCCTGGAGTCCCCCGTCATTTTTAACAAGATTGATACGCGACCTCATTTCGGTTGGAAATTCAACCGGTTTAAAGGGGTCCAGTTTCAATACAACAAAATCGTTCAGTTGGCGTTCACCCCTAACGTTGGATACATTTACATCAACGTGAAAGATATCATTATCGGTCACAAACTTGGTTGACTGGGTAAATGCCATTTCGCCACTCACATTATTGATGAGAATACTGGGTTGCATGGTTAATTCCAGTTTTTCTTCAGCAAGTTCAAGTGTAGTGTCTGTTTCCGGGTTAAATGCCTGTTTCCATGTAAGTATTTCGTACTCATCATACAATGCATTGGTCGGATTCCCGTTGGCATCCTTAATACTGGTTATCTCCCAATGGAGCGGATAAGTTGAGCCTTCTGCTGCCGGGGGAGCTGAAGTCATAAATACTCCTCTTGGCACAAATACGGTATCTTCCAGAGCATAAATATTGTCGCTGATATAGCCTACTTCAGGCGGCTCGCAAGAAGCAAGGGCTGCCACTATTGCTAATAAATAAATTATTTTCTTCATATTCTTCCACAATTTTTTCACAGTTAATTAATCTTCCGGGTCATAGTTAAACAGGGTATGAGAGCCCTGAAGCACATGAATTACCCCATTGGTTGACAACAGGTTGGATGTCCGCACAATGACTTTGGTATCGTCTGTGAGCCCATCCCATGCATCCCATTCATCACCCGCTTTGTAGGTATAATAAACATACTCAGGGGGTTCGCTCAGGTGATTACTGTAAGAGGAAGATGATGGCTCCAGTGAAATTCTGCGTTTTTCTCCATTAACGGCAGTAAAAATTTCCCCTTCTTTCACCATATCTTCGCGGGTAATCTTCCTGGTGAACAAATACCCTCCCATGTATTTGGCAAGGGTATCGGTTGGAATATCGTTGATGGTATATTCAGCAAGCGGATCTTCCTGCCTTAAATCAGCCAGAACCCTGTTGATATAATTACTTATTGAAAGATTGTTTACCGCAAAAAGGGTTGTTTCGCCGTCTACCTGGTCAGCAAGCCCAGCCCTTTCAAGGAGAATAGCCATAGTATCTAACTGGGGATGGTTTTGTAAAAAGCTCATCGTGGCAGTACCCACATTCGGGTCACTTACCCCGCCGTCAACGAGATAGTCTTCTTGCTCGCAGGCAAAGAAAACTACAGCAATTGCAATTATCAATAATAACTTTTTCATCTTATCTTTTTCTTTTACCATTAACAACAATTATAATTTTCCACGCCAATATTCGGTTTGAACAATGGATGGATTAACAGAAATAATAGAAGGATCGATTGGCCAGAAGTATCCTCTTTTTCTGATTCGGGTTTCATTCATCCACGGAACACCTTCGTAGTAATAATCCATACGAATGCGGTCGAATCCTGATTGTCCTTCGCCAACAAACTCAACAGCACGTTCTTCGAATAGAGCTTTCATCATACTGGTGCGGTCGGTAGCTCCTGTATAAGGCGGCACATTGGCTTTACTTCTGATAAGGTTTAAGTCGTTTACTGCCATTGCTCCGTTACCCATTTTGGCATTGGCTTCAGCCCTGAGGAGGTACATATCAGCCAGGCGGAAAATGAGGATATTTGATTCCGAGAACTGTGCATAGGGGTCTTCCGAATCGGGGTCAGGGGATTGGTATGAATACTTTAACAGGAATGAATCGTCGGGGTCGTTATACTCATAAAAGAACAAATCTTTACGTACATCAGTGGTACGGCTTTGGTCCTGGGCCATAAACTCGTTCCCGTAGAAATCGGGGTCCATATAGGGAGACGTGTTGGTATTTCGATCCTTCCATACGGGGTAATTCAGGGTAAGACCGGTGTGGCTGTTGTCATACGATGTCATTCTGAAAGACTCATTCATTGCAGCACTAAAGTTGATTTCAAATAATCCGGTCTTCGACTGGCCGGTGCACATACGCTCCACACCGCCGGCTCCTTCGCTGACATAATCAATTAACCCGGCGCCACTGTTATCAATGACAGCGGTGGCAGCATCTACAGAAGCCTGCAACAATTCCTGGTTATCATCATCGCGGGCAGCATACCACAACGCCACATGTGCTTTGAGCGCTTCGGCACTTCCTTTGTTGGCAGTGATGGCCCATCCCTGGCTTCCAGGGGCGGAATATTCCAGGTTGGTAATGGCTTTTTCAACTGCTTCCATTATGTAGTCGAGCACATCTGTCTCTTCCGACCTGGGAATCCGAACAATAAAACCGTCTTCAGTAACCAGTTGGTCGGAACTCTCAATCGATTCCTCAACAATAGGCACTTTTCCCCATATACGGGTCATGTAGAAATAGGAAAGTGCCCTTACAAAAGCAGCTTCACCAATAATGCGTTTTTTCTCCTCCTCCGAAGAAAAGGCGTCTTCAGGCATCTCTTCCACATAATGCTCAATGGTTTGAGCCCAGTTGGCCGCCCGGTAAAAGTTTTTCCAGTTGCGCGAATGTCCCCTGTAAGCCAAAACATAATTACCGCTTCCTTCAATGTAATTGGATATCCAGTTCCGGCTGTTCATAAAAGTCATTCCCGGAAGCTCTCCCCAGTAAAAAAAACTGGCCTGTATCGTTACAGCGTATTTAAACAGGCCATAGGCTCCGGCCAATGCCTGTTCAGCATTGCTCTGGTTCACCCAGAATACATCAGGATGGGTAATGCTTACCGGCTCCTGATCCAAAAGATCATTACAACTTTGTGTACCAAAAAGCAGCAGTGCAATGATGTATAGTGTTATTCTCTTCATTTTTTTCATACTATTAAAATTGTTTATTTTTAAAGGTATAGTATGGAACTCGCATTCTTTTAATTATACTCTCGGGTGTAATTATTTTGCATGCTCGTTTCATAATTTTCTACTTTTTAAAATCTTAAATCAACACCAAATGAAATTGTAGAGGCTTGTGGATAACCGTTCCCTATTACTTCACCTTTCGCATTAACCAGGGAGGCATCAACAACAGCTTTTGAGCGTTGCCACTGGTAGAGGTTCAACACAGAGGCATATATCCGCAAACGGCTTAATCCGTATTTGTTGATAAATGATCCTTTATCAAATGTATAGCCGAGAGAAGCATTGGTGATTTTCCAGTAGTCGCCACTTTCGAGCCACAGGGTTTGGTTTCCTCTGAACCCGTAAAATGGTCCCAGTCCAGAACCTGCAGGATATAAAGCAGGGAACCGGACTCCGTCGGCTCCATCTCCGGGTTTTTCCCAGAAAGTATATTCGCTCAAATCGGCCAGTCCATTGGTAGCCCAACTGGTTCCGCCTCTGTCATAACTATCCATATAACTGTTCAAAACGGTGTTTTTAATATCGGAACCAAATGAGAATTGACTATAGGCACGCATATACCAGCCCTTATACTGCAGGTTAATGTTAAACGACCCCATAATATCAGGAACAGGTGAATAGTCGCGCACCAATTGGTAGTCGTGAGTCTCGTTCAGGATATAATCTCCGTTCAGGTCTTTCCAGATAGGAAAACCAGGACGGATGGCTGCCCAGGCACTTTTCCCGGTTAAAGGCTCTCCGGTGTAAGGATTAACAGGCAACTGCGATAGATCGTCAATAATGTAATCGTTGATGAACATTTTATACAAGTTGATGGGACGCCCCACAACATATCCGTAATCTGAACCAGTATAATCCATGTTCCCGTTTGGCAGTTTACTGATATAGTTGTTGTTTCGCGAAAGGCCCGAGCTTAATTCAAGGCGAAGATCGTTATCGCGTGGAAAAACATGCCATCTCACCATCGATTCCCATCCATAGTTCAGGATACCGGCTACATTGGCTTTTGCAGCATTGTATCCTGAATAAGCGGGAAAGGTAATGTCGAAGAACAATTGATCGGTAAGTTTATTATATGCATCGAATGTTACGCTCAATCGCTGATCGAACATATCAAGTTCAACGCCAAAATTCCATTGGCGTGAATTTTCCCAGGAAAGTTTATCATTACCGATTGCATTGTAGTTGGGAACAATTCCGGTTATCCCTGCATACGAAGAGACCGACATTTGATTGGACCAAAGGGGGCTTCCTCCATAGCCAAGGTCGTATCGGCCAAACCTCAGATAATTCTCTGTAAATTGCTTCCCGTTAATCCCCCAACTGAATTTGAATTTAGCAAAGTTCACAAAACTTTCTTTGAGCGGTAAAAAGAACGCTTCATCAGAAATAACCCAGGCAGCAGACAGGGATGGGAAGTTAGCCCAGCGCACTTCTTCACCAAAACGGGAAGAACCATCGAGGCTATAACTTCCACTCAGGATATACCGTTTTTTATATTTATAACTAAACCTTGCGAAATAACTCATTAAAGAATTCGCACTCAAATCGGTAAATCCGTCGACCTCATCTTTGGCATAGCGGTTGTTAATAACCTTAATGGCATCACTACCAAAACCAATGGCATTGAGTCCCATGTCTTCGTAACGGTTATAATCGATTTTCTGGCCGGCGAGTGCCGTTAATTCATGATCGGTAAAATTTTTAAAATAACTTAGATAAACGTCTGAAGACAAATTGCGGCGGGTATACAATGAATAACTTGCCAGACCATCACCTTCAGTGCGTGTAGTAGAGGGTTCATAAAAATTCTTTTTGTTGCTGTTGTAAACAAAAGTAAGCTGTGAATTAAGGGTGAGCCCTTTAAAAAGTTCAAGACGGGCAAAATTCGACAACGTAGTGTTTACCGTTTGGTCGGTATTCATTTTTTCATCCAACTCTCCTAAGAGTGATTGCATTTGGGCCTCTGAAACAGAGAACAAAGAAGACTGCAGGGATGCCGGATTAACCGGTAATGTATTGGCCAAAAATCCGGTACTGCGGTAAGGATTGCCCTGTCCCGTCTGCTGGTCAGTAAACACGATCCTGGAGGTTAACTGGTTGTTAAACCGTTTTCCAACTTTCGAATTAATATTTCCGGAAAAAGTATACCTGTCGAACCCGGTAGCCACAACAACCCCTTTATTATCGTCGTAACCCAATGAGAGACGGTAATTCGACGATGCAGAACCACCCCGCATACTCAGGCTGTACTGCTGCTTTATACCGGTTTGATAAAATAGCCCCTGATAATCGACATTGTTATTAAAAGCCGGATTAATACTGTCGGTAAGCATAATGGGCACTTCTCCAGTCTGAAGGTAATCGTAGGTCCACCATTTGTCAATCATCTCCATTTTGGCACGGCGCTCTGCCGCACCAGCAAGCATAGGTACCAAATCAGGCTGTGGCTGAATCCCGTAATTTGAGGTAAAGGTGAATTCGGGCTCGGCAAGAGCCGTCCCCTTTTTTGTTTCGATAATGATTACACCGTTAGCCCCGCGGGAACCATAAATAGCGGCAGCGGAGGCATCTTTCAAGATATCGATACTCTCAATATCGGCCGGATTAAGTGAGGCCAGAAAGTCGAGGTTCGATACATTATACCCTGCAAGGTCTTCAAGAGATGTTTGTACTCCGTCTACTACATACAGGGGATTACTGAAAGCGGTATTTGCATTTAAGTCTCCTGAAATACTTGTATTTCCGCGAATCATGATTGAACCCCTGGCGCCGGGAGCACCACTGATAGTCACATTCTGGATACCCGTTGACTGGGTTGCAAGCAAAGAAGAAACACTGGTAACCGGAATGCTTTCCAGGTCTTCGCTACGAATACTGGTAACTGAAGCCGTATTGTCACGTTTATGGACTGTCTGGTAACCGATGGCGACTACTTCATCGATGGCCTGTGAACTAGGTTCCATCTGCACATCGAAAACCGACTTTCCTTCCACTGATAACTCAACGGTTTCAAGCCCTACAAAAGAAATGACGATAACTGCATCATCGGGAACTCCGAGTGAAAATTCCCCGTTTGCATTCGTTACAGTACCGTTCGTTGTTCCTTTTTGAACAACATTGGCACCAGGCAGCCCAATGCCTTCGACATCTTTAACAACGCCTGAAATGGTTTTCTCCTGGGCAGATGCACCATGAGCCAAAAGCATTAGAATAAATGCCATGCACAAATAACTAAAGGTTTTGATCATACATAAAAGTTTTAATAATTAATATCTGGAAAAACGATTTTTTCATTCATAACCAACATGATAAAAATAGGTAAGAGAAAAAACTTCTGGCTGGAATTTATATTCTGCAACAGATATAAACGCTGGAAAATACATTCATTTTCTGCAACTATCAGTCAGCCAGAAAAATCAAAAATAACTTATTTTCTATTGTTTTTCAGTTATTTATAAATCAAAACACAAATGAATCAAAAAAAGAAAAATATATGCTTCCTGTTGGGATATAATACCTATATTTCCCAATCAAAATATCAGGTAACAATAGATGGTAATTGGCAAGAATCCTTTCGGGATTAAGAGTTTGATTATCAAAACTATAAATATTATTTAACACTTTTTCTTAAAAAATAATAAATGAAGTTTTATTTTTTCATATTCCTTTTTTTCAGCATGGCCATATGGACTCCCCAGGGTTCCAGGGCAGAATCATGGACACATCTTACCATTAAAGAAGGATTGTCACAATCAAGTGTAAAATGCCTGCAACAAGACTATCAGGGGTTTATCTGGGCCGGCACTTCCGATGGTTTAAATAAATACGATGGAAGCCGTTTTATTGTATATCGCTTTAATCCTTTAGATTCAAATTCATTAGAAGGGAATGACATTTCATGTATTTATGAATGCCATTACGATTCAACCCTTTACATAGGAACCCAGAATGCCGGACTCGCCATTTACAACCGGGCATTTAACAATTTTTTTTCATTTAATAAAAAAGAGAAACATAAGCCATCCCCTCTGCCGGTTCATATTAAAGATATTGTTGCCACTGATGACACTACCATTTGGATTGCCACCAATGATAAAGGCCTTTTTAGCTATAATCGCCGGGATTCGGTTTTAATGCAGGTCCCTTTTAGAAATTCAAAAGAGTTCCTTCAAATCAACTGTCTGGAAACAGATAACCGGAATAACCTGTGGATTGGAACCTCCGGGGGGTTATTTTTATTTGGACAAAATGCCCGAAAAAACAAACAAGACCCGGAAAAAGTGAACTATAATCCTTTTTTTTCGCACAGAATTACTGCACTTAAAACAGATTTGAGAGGAAATCTATGGATTGGAACCCAGAACAACGGTCTTTTTAAATACCAACCCATAACAGGTGAACTCGAAGCTCCCCCAATCCCCGGGATAAGTGATCATAGCAACCCTATGATAATAAACGACATCATTCAAACCAAAAAAGGAGACATGTGGATTGCGACAAACAATGGCTTGTTGAAATTCTCAGAAGGTTTAAACAGTTATGAACATTTCAAAAACAGCAGCGATCCGGAATCATTAAACAATAACAATGTGTATTGCGTTCTCGAAGACCAGTCGGGAATTATTTGGGCCGGCACTTTTATAGGGGGAATAAATAAACTGGACCCACTAAGATACCGCTTTACAAAATATACCAATTTCCCTTCTTTATCCACCCGTGGAAAGGACAATATTCACTCTGTTCATGTGGATCAAATGAGCCGGGTTTGGCTTGGCACAGCAAACGGGCTCATCAAAATGACATCCAAAGGCCTTTGGACCGGCTCTCCGGCTTATAAGGCCGTTTCCCATCTAAAGAACAGGTATGTCGGTGCTATCTCTTCCACAAAAAACAATCTGTTAATCAGCAGCAGCGGTATATTACGGGTGAGTTTCGACGGCATGATAATTTCAAATCTATCTGAGCTCATCAAACAACAAACCGGAGAAGATATTAATGGGTTCTCTTCCTCTTTTACCGATGTGAGAGGAACGGTTTGGTTTACAACCACCAAAGGGCTGTTAAAATATTCTCCTGAGAAAAATAGCTTTAGTTTATTTAAACCCGAAAGTCCGGAAAGGACGGATAATCCTGTATTTTTCAGCAGTATAACCGAAGATTATTCAGGAAAACTGTGGTTGGGAACTTACAGCAACCAGTTGTATAATTTCAATGTTTATACGGAAAAATTCGAACTATTTATTCCGCGTGACACAGATATGGAATTGGTAACTTTCGGGCAAATATACTCCGTTTGCGAGTCAGCTCCCGGCCAGATTTTTATTGGCACCAATATGGGATTATACTCCGTTTCGCCGGCAGAAAGAAAGCTCAGCCGCTACCTGCATCACGAGGGATTGCCCAATAATATAGTTTATGCGGTTGTTCCCGACAAGCAGGGAAAAGTATGGTGCAGTACAAATGCAGGGGTCGCATGTTTTAATCCCGACACAAAGGAATTTTTGTCATACACATACGAAGACGGATTGCAAAGCAATGAATTTAATGAAGGAGCTTACTTTAAAGATAAAAACGGATTCATTTATCTGGCGGGTATTGAAGGACTGAATATTTTCAACCCCGACAACATCAGAAAAAATAATTTTATTCCCCCGGTAATAATCACCAGCATGGAAATCCAGTACAAGAAGGTAACCCCTCAGAGTTTTCCACAGCTACTTGACAAACAGATTAGTGAAACCGAAAAAATAATTCTGGGCCATAAAGACAACACATTCAGCTTCGAATTCTCAGCATTAAGTTATAGCCTTTACAACCGGAATAAGTATCAGTTTGCACTTACCAGAGCAGGAGAAAAAGACAACTGGATAAATGCAAGAAACCGACGCACCGCAACGTTTACAAACCTCAGTCCGGGACACTATTTTTTTAAAGTGAAAGGATCAAACTCCGATGGAGTATGGAATAATACACCGGCAACGATAGAAATAATCATAACCCCACCTTTCTGGCAAAGCTGGTGGTTTAGGGCAGGAGCAATAATTTTGCTCATTGGGTTGCCTCTCCTGGCAGTCTTCCTCCGGATAAGGAACATTAAAATGCAACGTCAAAATCTAAAAAAACTGGTGAAAGAAAAAACAAAGCAAATTGAAATACAAAATCAAAAGCTTATAGCCATCAACAATAATATCAGGAAAAAGAATCAACAACTCAACAATCAGCACGAGCAAATTCTAAATCAGCGCAACACCTTACTTGAGATGGCTGAGAAAACAGAAGCCGCCAACCAGGCGAAAATAAATCTTTTTACAAACATTTCGCATGAACTGAGAACACCACTCACATTGATCCTCAGTCCGCTTAAAGAACTTATTTCAAAAATGGAGGTAACGGATAAAAAGGAAATCAAACGTATCCTTTCCAATATCCATATTAGCGCTTCTAAGCTGCATGCCATTATTAATCAACTCCTTGAATACAGAAAAGCAACAACCGGGAAAATGCAACTAAACGTTTCCAAAATTGACCTCATTCAGTTTACCCAGAAAACGGCTTCGCTTTTCAACGATCTTGCCAAACAAAAAAACTTCAACTTCAGAATTAGCTCCTCACACAAAAAATTAAAAATCTGGGTTAATCCGGACAAATTTGAAAAAATATTAACCAATCTTCTTCTAAATGCAATTAAATATACTCCTGAAGGAGGAGCAATTGACATTGAAGTATCTGCGGTTAAATACCAAAATCGGGCCATGGCTGCATTAATTGTAAGGGACACCGGAACAGGCATCTACAAAAGTGAACTTCCGCACATATTCGAACAGTTTTACCAATCAAATCAGGCGGAAGTATCTGAGCAATCAGGTAGTGGCCTCGGCCTGTACATTGTATCTAAATTTGTTGAAATGCACAAGGGAAATATTACCGTAAACAGCTCTTTTGGTGAGGGAAGTGAATTTAAAGTAATGCTCCCGTTTGGCAGAAAACATTTCGATGAGAATGTTAAATTTGGTGCTCCCGTTGCATCGGATCCCGGTTTATTAATAGCAACCATCAGTAATTATATCCCGGCGTCAAACAGGGAACTCCCCGAATTTGACCTTTATAAAAAAACAACGCTCCTCTTAATTGAGGACGATGCAAACCTGCGTTTATATCTAAAAGAATCATTGGCACAAAAATACATCATTCTTGAAGCCTCCAGTGCCAAAAAAGGATTGGAGCTTGTAAAAACAAAACATGCCGACCTGGTTATCTGCGATGTCTTCCTTCCTGATACCAATGGAATGGGTGTGTGCCGAAAAATAAAGTCAGATGAAAAAACCTGCCACCTACCGGTTATTATGCTCACTCCGGCAGCAGACCTGACCATTCAGAGCGAGGGGTTGAAAGCAGGCGCCGATAGCTTCATTTCCAAACCTTTCGATTTACATCATCTCGTAATTACAATTGAGAATCTGGTGGAAAACAGGAAAAAAATCAGAAAAAAATTCAGTCTGAAAACTTCTGAAAATGACCAACTGCATAAAATAACCGCCAAAGACAAGCGCTTTTTAAACGACGTTGTAAAATGCATTGAAGATAATTTAACAAACTCCTCCTTCACCGTCGATTACCTCTGTTCAACCCTGAGTATAAGCCAATCGAATTGTTATCGCAAAATAAAAAGCCTCACGGGCTCAAATATTTCAGAGTTTATACGGAACACCCGGTTGAAGAAAGCATCAGAGCTACTTGAAAAACAAAACTTTAAAGTCAATGAGGTCGCTTATCAAACCGGATTTAACGACCCAAATTATTTCACCAAAAGTTTCACGAAATTTTACGGCATAACCCCCACCGAATATACAAATTTGCTATAATCCTCACTGTTGCTCGGGCTTCATTTTGTTCATGCTTCATCTTTCAGCCAACGTAGAAACATCCACACCATATATTTCAAGTGATGCTCTTCTATTTTCTGGAAAACTACAAAAATTATTATGGTTTTTTTTCCTCCAATCTTGCGAAATAACGTTTCCTGGCTTCTTCCGGATCAGCACCAATTGCTATATAAATT
>CAYTDH010000074.1:0-13442 GCA_964436325.1 uncultured Tangfeifania sp. | reverse complement strand
TCGACTGTTTAAAAGCACAGATTGAAGCTGCTGATGGTTTGCTCGACGGAATGGTGATATGGGGAGATGTGGCTTTCCAGAAGACCATGCTTTTTGACCCCGAATACTGGAGAGCCTATTTTAAACCATGGGTAAATGCCATGGTGCAGGAGTGTCATAAAAATAACCTTCCCGTTATTTATCACGGATGCGGAAATGTGAATTTAATTTTTCAGGATTTTATTGAAATGGGCGTAGATGCCTACAATCCTCTGGAAGCGAAAGCCGATATGGACGCTGTGAGGCTGAAAAGAACTTTCGGCGACCAGATAGGGTATTGCGGAAACAGCAACATTCAGGTCTGGGAAACAGGCGACAGGGATTTGATTCGAAAGGAGGTCTTGCGAAAGTTAAATGCAGCCAAGGGAGGGGGTTATATTTTTCAATCCGACCATTCCGTTTCCAGCGATGTTTCCGGACAAACATACGATTTTATTGTGAAACTGGTTCGTGAATACGGTAACTACCCGCTTCACCTGGGAGAATTCGATGAAGACATTTAAACCATAAAGCTATGAAACGACCCTGAATTTTTATTCTTCAGATTCACAAACAAGAAGAATTAAAATTCATCGGGAGTTCTATCGAATACAAATGAAACAAACAATTTTAAACGAATGAAAACCAAAACGATTTTTTTAATCATTCTTTCCAATTTGTTTATTGTTGCTTCTGCTCAAAAGCAAGACAGGAGTTTTTCCTCTTATGAACAGGCCAAAAAACATTCTTTAAGCTATGATAAACCGGCCATCAATTTTTTTGAAGGGGCCTTGTTAGGAAATGGTGGAATGGGGGTGGTTGTGACCACCCGGCCCGATGGCATCCTGATTCATTTCGGACACAATAATGTCTGGGATATCCGGGTGGCAGAGGATAACAGGGAAGCCCTTGGAACCTTTGAATATGTTTTTAACAAAGTAAAAGCTATTCCCGATACCCTGCAGTTTTTAACAGATGACCCCTGGTACAGGGAATACAGCCTTATGGCCCGGGAGAATTATGCCAAACCTTATCCGCGGCCATTTCCATGTGGTTCGCTTCTTTTGGGGTTTGACCTCCGGAATGCTGAGATGCTGGGACACAAACTCGATATTTCCAACGGACAGTGTGAAGTGTATATGTTAACCGCAGAGGGAGAAAACATTACCCTTCAGCTTTTTACCGATATGGAGGAGGACAAATTGTGGTTCCGTCTTGTTGACGAAAATGGTCGTCTTTGTCCCAATGTTTTTGACCGGGCCCGCATCATTCCGGACCCCTCAACACCCGGTGAATTTCCCCGGTACAAAGTGGAAGAGCGCCTGGAAAGCGGTTCGGTCTCTTTCCGGCAGGTTTTACCCTACCAGGAACCTGACGAGTATGATAAAGAAAAGGGGCACGCCAAAGACAAAGCATTTCGCCTGCAGGCCTCCTTCAATCTGCCACTGACTAAAACCACCCGAATAAACTGGGACGGAGTGGAGCAAAGCATGGCTCCGCTGGAAGGGAGTTTTGCATCACAAGGGAACCTTGTTGGCTGTGTAACCCTCACCGAAGGGCTCGACAGCTTCCTGCCCGAAACGGCTCCTGAGAAAGTCCTGGCAGATAGGGAATCCTTTGAAGATGCCCGTAGTGAGGCGGAGGAGGTATGGAAGGCATTCTGGGAAAAATCAGGAGTTTCTTTTGCCGATGAATTTCTGGAAGACATCTGGTACCGGAATCTCTATTTTTTTAACTGTGCTGTTAAAGAAGGGGTTACTACCCCCGGATTATTTGCCAACTGGAGCTTTGATAATATAGGAACAGCCTGGCATGGCGATTACCATATGAATTACAATACGCAGCAACCCTTCTGGCTGCCTTTTTCCAGTAACCATCTTGAAAAAAATTTATCGTATGTTGAGCTGATTGAATTTCTGATGGATGTCAGTCAGAAATGGGCCCGGGAGTATTATGAACTGCCGGGGGCCTATTTTCCGCATAGTGCCTATCCGGTGGATATGACCATGAACCCTTATCCCGTTCCCACCTGGGGATGGGAAGTTTGCGAAACCCCCTGGGCAGTTCAGGGATTGTGGTGGCACTACCTCTATTCGGGAGATACCGGTTTTCTGAAAGACCGGGCCTATGAACCCCTAAAAGCTGCTGTGGAGTTTTTGGTGGCTTACATGAACCGCCCGGAAGCACGGGGTCCTCAGTGGGGCGATGACAAATTCCATATCTTTCCAACCGTCCCTCCTGAGCTTTACGGATTACGTCCTGGTTTTAAGTACAATTACGATTGCAATGTAGACCTTACACTGACCAAATTTGTTTTCGATGCGTTTATCCGGGCTTCAGATATTCTTGACAGGAATGCTGAAGAAAAAGTATTGTTGGGTCAAATTAACGAAATCCTTGCCCATTTTCCTGAATATCCCACGGCCGTTTCTGAAGAGTATGGAGAAGTCCTGGTTTCCGTTCCGGAAGAACATTCGGAAGTGGTATACAATGTTCCGCTTCCGCTTTTTGCTGTTTTCCCGGGGGAGGAGTTTGGTCTGCATTCCGACGCTGAAACGATGGAATTGTTAAAGAATACCTACCGGAACCAACAGAATGAGGGGGGCAATGATTTGGTATTCCGCAATTTACAGGCGGCCAGGATTGGTGAACTCGATTTGGAGGAGTTCAAACGCCATATCAATTATTGTCTTTTGCCAAACGGAACTGCTTCCGACAGGGTCCGGCAGGTACATGGTCGTTATCGCGACCTGACCAACTACGGATTCATGGATCCCATGGGCATTTGGTTCGAAAATTTTGCTCTCCCGGCTGTCATCAATGAATGCCTGATGCAGAGTTACAACGGAACCATCCGGTTGTTTCCCAACTGGCCTGAGAATAAGGATGCCGAATTTCATGACCTGCGTGCGGCAGGTGCTTTTTTGGTAAGTGCCTCCCTTAAAGATAAAAATGTGGATAGCGTAAAAATTTTCAGTGAAGCTGGAATGCCCCTGAAAATTATGGTCCCCTGGGAAGGAACCACAATAGTGGAAAGAAGCAGTGGAACGGTTGAATTCAATCGCCCGCAAATAGAGCTCGATACCCAAAAGGGGGAAACGATTTCATTCTGGCAGAAAGAGTGATTTTGAACGAATAAGTTGGCAAAAATGATTCTTTGTTGCTCACGTTGAATGAATCAGCATTTGGTTTTTTTCACTCAAAGGAAAGGCCAAAGGATATTTTTTTTCATCATGAAAAGAATCTCCTGCATTATTTCTTTTTTTATTGTATTTTGCGGTGTGCCGTTACCATAATGGGTGACAGGCTGAAGTTTTTTATGTAAAGTATTGATTGGTAGGTTTTTGATAAAAAATGAAATAATATGGAAAGATTTCTTTTGGCATTTTTTTTGAAATTTTTTATGTAAAATTCTGATTGATAGATTTTTGAAAAAGAGGAAATAATATGGAACGATTTCTTTTAGCATTTTTTTTGCCATTTTTTTTTATAGCCGGAAACGCACAAGAGAATTTTCAACCGTTCATCGAATACCCCAAACCCTATGAATACCGCAGGGGGAGTGAAGGTTATGAAGTGAAGGCCTTTATGTCTGGGGATAGGCTGACTGAACAACCTGTAATGTTGCTCGATGGTGAAAAACTGAATTACCACAAAACCCCTTCCGGCAGCTTCGAAGTTTACCTGCCGCTTACGGGGTCTTCCCAAAAAATGACTATTCAAAACGGGAAGAATACGCCAAATGAACAAACCACTTTTTTGTTTGAGCCCCTTATTCCTGATGACTGGGGATATTTTAAAAACGGGCGGATCCATATCATTTGTTCCTCGCACCAGGATATTGCCTGGATGAATACTCCCGACAGTTGCCGGATGGAACGGGTCCACGACATTGTTATTCCGGCACTTGATTTGATCGAAAGAAAGCCTGAATTCCGGTTTGAGATGGAGCAGAGCCTGAATTTAATGGAAGTTCTTGAGGATGCCCCGGAACAGCGGCAACGGATTATTGATGCCTACCAATCGGGGCATTTTGACTGGGGAGCTACTTTTACCCAACCCTATGAGGGGCTTGAATCAGGAGAACAACTGGTTCGGCAGGCCTACCTGGGAAGGCGTTGGATCAAAAAAGAACTTCCGGGAATGGATGCAAAGGTGGCCTACAATATCGATGTTCCCGGAAGGTCATTGCAGGTTCCCCAGATTTTTAAAAAAGCAGGAATTGACTACCTGTTTGTCACGCGGATGAAAGAGGGGTTCTATAACTGGCATAGTCCCGATGGGACAAAAATATTCACCTATAGTCCGGGGAATTACGGATGGGCCTTTTATGTATATAAATACCTCGAAGAGGATGCCGTGAACGCCATGCATAAACTGTATGATGTTATTAAAGAACGCGAAAATTATTATCGTGAGCGGAATCTGCCTCCGGAGTATGCCCTTGTTATCAGCGCCGATGCAGGGGGACCTGAAGATTATATTGACCTTATGGAAGACTGGAATGAAATTGCCGGGGCTCCGGGAGTAGCGATTCCCGAAATCCGGCACTCTACAGCCGAAGGTTTTTTTCATACCATTGATGTTCCCGGGATTCAACTGGATTCAATTTATGGCGAACGTCCCAATTTATGGCTGTATATTCATGGTGCTGCTCATTATCAGGCCATAAAAGCCAAGAGGGAGGCCGCTGTTAATCTTCCGGCGGCCGAAATATTTCAAACCATAAACTGTCAGCTGGAGGAGGATTTTCATTCATATCCGCAGGATGCTTTTTTTGATGCCTGGTTTAAATCCATTTATCCTGATCACGGCTGGGGCGGAAAAAACGGGGAAATTACCGACAGCATTTTCCGGGCATCTCTGGAACAGGGGAATGCCGCTGGTAAAAAGTTGCTCCGGGCTTCTCTCCGGGATATTTCCGGCAAGATTAATCTCCGGGATGATCATAATGTTATTGTCTACAATGATTTGTCGTGGGAACGCGACGGAGTTGCCCGCGTGGATGTCTCTCAACTGGAAGGAAATGAATGGAGCGTGGAAACACCGGACGGCGATCCGGTGCCGTTGCAAGTTGAAAAAACGGATACCGGCAGAATTTTGGTGTTCTTTGCCAGGGATATTCCCTCCCTTGGGTATAAAACATATCGTTTGACAACAAAAAAGCAAACTTACCTCACTCCGGAACAGGGAGCTAATTTTTATGAAAATGACTATTACGTTATTGAGTTCGGAAGAGGTGGAATCAAGAGGTTGTATGACAAGGAACTGGACAAAGAGGTTTTTCAGACCACACGGTTCCCCGGTGGTGATTTGTTCCATCTGGGGTACTCCGGTAACGGAGCTGGCGAGTTTGTTCAAATCACCCAACCCAATTATCACGGAATGGAACGGGGCCACGAAAAGCCAGGCACCTGGAAGCAAATAGCCTCCGGACCTGTTTATACCAGGTTCGCCACAGACTATAAGATGGACGGGTTTTCGGTGATTCAGACCATAACCGTATTTCATGACAGGAAGCAGATTGATTTTGAATATGACATTCCTGACTGGAATGGAACCCATAACCGGCAGCTAAGGGTTCTTTTTCCGTTAAAAATGGAACCGGAATCCCGGGTTTCATACGATGTCCCCATGGGAATGGTCCATGTTGGGGAAGACGAACTGAAGATGCGCCCGCAGGGTTGGGCTTGGGGAGGAACGTATTGGCAAAAACCCGAAGAAATCCATCCGCGTGAGATTCAAAACTTCATGTCCATTAACAGCAGTGAAATGGGAGTGACGGTCTCCACAGATGTGGTTACGGCCGATTGGATTGATCCCAGCCGCGAAGCGGTGGACTTTCCTGTCATGAATTTTGTATTGTTGTCCACTCATAAAAGCTGCCACGGCGAGGGCAACTGGTACCATCAAACCGGAAGCCACACGTTTCATTTTTCCCTTACTTCTCATCAGCCGGGGTGGAAAAACGGATTTCATTTTGGGGTAACCGGGAATCATCCGCTTCATGCCCTCCGCCAGGGAAAGAACCCAAAAGGAACCTTACCCCATCAAAAGAGTTTTGTACACGTTTCGGACCCGTTTGCCCGGATTACCACCATAAAAAAAGCCGAAGACAGTAACGACATCATCATGCGGATTTTGGAAGCCGCAGGAGAGCCAAAGGAAGTGGAAGTAACCACCTTTTGGGAAAGCCATGATGTGTTTAAAACAAATTTGATTGAGGATAACCCCGTGGGTATGGGGCAACAGGGTAACCGTATCCAGATTCTACTGGACCAAAACGCAATAGAAACCTATAAAATGACCCTGAAAGAATAAGGATTTTCTGATTGGAAACAGGTATTTGAATGTGGCACAGAGGCAGCAGTAAAAAAGGGAAAGGGTTTGCTTTTCTCAAAGATTTTTAACATTTTTATTTTTTTAATGATTCTACAAGAGACTGAATATTATAAGATGAAGAAACCAGTAATTATTGCCGGAAAGGGACTATTGTTTTTTTTGTTGTCTTTCCTCTTTGCCCTTAGCGGCCGGGCGCAGAATGATCAAGTCTTTTCCGTAAGCAATGAAACTTTCGGAATTTTGAAAAAGGTGAATGAGTCTCCTCTTTCCAACGGTGCAGTTTTGCTTTCGTTAACCACCCACCAGGATTTAGGATGGATTGACGAAATTGAGAAGTGTGTGGTCATGCGCGATACGCAGTGGCTGACTCCTTTCATGCAGCGCCTGGAAAATGAACCTGGTTTTGAAATGGATGTTGAGCAGGCTTCGATAATTCAGGAATATATCGGGCGTCATCCGGAAAAGAAGGAAGAAATAATCAATCGCCTGAAAGAAGGTAGGATGCTTATTGGAGCGACATATACCCAACCCTATGAAGAGATGTTTTTTTCCGAATCGCTTGCTCGTCAGTTTTACCTGGGGAAGCGTTGGTTAAAAAAGGAGTTTGGAGGTTACAATGCCACGTCTTATTACAACTCCGATGTTCCGGGAAGAAGTCTGCAGATGGCCCAGCTTCTGGCAAAAGCAGAGGTTGAAAATATGTTTATCAGCAGGCATGAACGCGGTGTTTTTGATTGGCTCAGTCCCGATGGATCGAAAGTAACCACTTATTCACCAGGACATTACATCGATTTTTACACTATTTTGGGTAAGGAGAGAGAGGAGGCGCTAAAAGAGTTGGCAAAACAGGCGCTGGTTTGGTCAGATGGCTACAATGATATTCCTGGTGAAGAGGCTGTTATGCCGGCGGTTTTGAATTTTGAATTTATATGGGATCCCCGGCCGGTGGAAAACCTTGACCCTTTTATGGCATTTTGGAATAATTTGAAAACGGTTCGAAACGAAGATGGGGAGACTTTGGATGTAAGTTTGCCTGAAATCAAGTTTTCCACCCTGGATAAATTTTTTGCAGGCCTTAGAAAATCTACCCAAAATTTTCCCTCCATTATGGGAGAACGACCCAATGTCTGGATTTATATTCATGGTCCCTCTCATCACTGGGCTTTGGACCACAGCCGCCAGGCCGGTATTTTGCTTCCCGCAGCCGAGAAATTTGCTGCTGCCGATGCGCTGGTTTCCGGGAGTTATGCCAAATATCCGGCAAAACAGTTTGACAAGGCCTGGGAATCCAAGATTTATCCCGACCATGGCTGGGGTGGGAAAGGGGGACAGAGTACCGATGACATCTTTCTCATGCGTTTTGCCGATGCTCACGAAAAGGCTAAAAATTTAGTGCACCAGTCGGTTTCATCTCTCGCTTCGAAGGTGAATCCCGATGCTTCTAAAGGAATCCCGGTGGTTGTTTTTAACAGCCTTAACTGGTTACGAACAAGTCCTGCAAAATTTAATATGAACTTTGACCCCGGGCAGGCCAGGACTGTTCGTTTGTATGATGCTCAGAATCATGAAATTCCGGTGCAGATAACCCATGCCGAAAGGGATGGCGGGGGCTTTCTGAAATCAGCCGAAATTCAATTTATTGCTGAGGATGTTCCTTCCGTTGGCTATGACACTTATTATCTGGAATATTCTAAGCTTGAGTCCGCCGGGCTTGAAGAATCTTTCAACCTTGTTTATGAGAATGATTTCTATGCAGTTGAATTTTCCGATGGTGGCCTTTCCAGACTGTATGACAAGCAGCTTGACGAAGAGTTAATTGATGCTTCATTTTTTAAGGCGGGTGAAATTTTCACTATGAAATCGGAAGGGAATGGAGCCGGGGAGTTTGATGCTGTTCAGCAGCCCACCATGGAAGGATTTGATAAAACCGGCAATTATTCAACCGATTGGGAGGTGACAGCGAGCGGACCGGTTTTTCACGCGTTCAAATACCGCCAGCCTATTCGCAATGCTGTCGCCGAACTGGAGGTCATTTTTTATCAGCATCTAAAAAAAATTGATTTTGAGGTGGCGGTTAAAAACTGGGATGGAACCATATTTCGTGAATACCGGATGGCATTGCCGTTGAAGATGGAGGGAGGCCAGGTGGCCTATGAAGTTCCCTATGGTGTTGTGGAAGTGGGTAAAGATGAGATGCCCGGTGCCGCGGGAGAGCGCTATCAGGAGCTTTGTAGTGAAACCCGCCCCCGGGGCATTGAAAACTGGATCAGTGCTTCCGGTGAAAATGCTGGTGTTACGCTGGCTTCGAGTGTGGTGGGGATGGATTATAAAAGCCCCACCCGAGAGAATCCAAATGGCATTGTGCTTCAGCCTGTTTTACTGGCTTCACGCAGAAGTTGTCACGGCGAAGGAAACGACTACCACCAAACAGGGCACCACCATTACTCCTTCTCTATTACCTCTCATGAACCGGGATGGGAAAACGGGGCGGCATTTGGGCGGCAATCCAACGAGCGTTTATTTCCTGTTTTTGACCCGCAAACCATCAGGGGGGCGGATCTTCCCGAAACGGGTAGTTTTTTAACAACCGACCACGAAAATATTGTTGTTACTGCCATGAAAAAGGCCGAAGACCGCGAAGGAATCGTTATCCGCTTATTCAATAGGGGAGGGGAACCTTTTACAGGGAACCTGACGCTTTGGAGACCCTTTGAGGCTGCTTACGTAACCAACCTTATTGAAGAAGACCAGGAGCAACTGAATTTGCAGGGAAAAGACCTTCGGTTGGATATGGGAAAATATGAAATCAAAACGGTCAGACTGGAATAAGCACTGCAATACGTGGAGTATTGTTTTTTGCTTCAGGACTTTCTGGCAAAAAAATAATAATTATGAGCTTGGAAACCGAACTTAGGGAATACCGGAAGATTTTTGAAAATGAATTGCATCAGGGGATTCTTTCCTATTGGATGAATTACGGCGTAGAAAAAGAAGGAAACGGATTTTACGGGGCAGTTAATCTCCAAAATGAGCCTGACCTTAGCGCCAATAAATCCTGTGTTCTGAATGCCCGTATCCTTTGGACTTTTGCTGCAGCAGCCAGAAAATATCCGGGAAGGGGATATGAGGAGATGGCTCATAAAGCTTACCGTGTGATCACCGGAGCCTTTGCCGATGAGGAGATGGGAGGATATTTTATGGAGATCAGTCCTTCGGGTGAAGTGGTGAACGATATTAAGCATTCCTATGCTCAGGCTTTTGTTATTTATGCATTGTGCCAGTATTACGAACTGGAACACGATGAGCAGGTGATGCAAAAGATTCGGGAATTCTTCTTTTTTCTCGATAAGAAAATGAAAGACCCGGAAAATGCCGGTTACCTGGAAGCATTTACCCGTGACTGGAACAAATATGAAGACAACCGGATGGCGGACAATAATGAGCCTAAATCGATGAATACCCATTTACACATCCTGGAGGCCTATGCTGCGGTGTACAGGATATGGAAAGGCGATCTCATCAAACAGCGGTTAACCGAACTCTTGCACCTGTTTATAAACAGTATTATCCGTGAAGACGGCCATCTGGGGATATTTTTTAATGAACGCTTTGACGAGATGGAGTCCTCCAGGGACACCTGTTCTTTCGGGCACGATATCGAAGCATCCTGGCTCATATGGGAAGCAGCCGAACTTTTGGGTGATGAAAATATTCTGATTCAGATAAAGCCGTTAATTCTGAAAATGGGAATTGCGGTATACCGTGAGGGAATAGACAATGACGGAGGGTTGTTTCTCGAATCCAACCGGTTTGGCAGCCATTTGCGGACCAACAAGCACTGGTGGCTTCAAGCCGAAACCCTCGTTGGTGTGATGAACCTGTTCCAGTTGAAACAGGAACTGAAGTACTGGAATATGGTAAAGCTTACCTGGGATTTCATCAACAATCATGTCAAAGATCACGAAAACGGAGAGTGGTTTGCCAAAGTAAGCCGTAGAGGGGTCCCATACCGGACCGAACCTGCCAATGATCCGTCTCCCTTTTATAAGAATGACCGGAAAATTGATCCCTGGAAAGCCCCATACCATAATGGCAGGGCCATGATGGAAATGGTGCAGCGGATTGATGACGTTTTGAACACATGGGAATCGGACCGGGTCAGGCATTTTTTACATATCGGTAATGAATGACTGGAAAATGGCAAGAAATTTTTGTGAAAGAAATAATTTTTTGATTCTATCATTCCAAAGTTCTCAGAAGGATTTGCTGCGATTAGTCCGGGTTCTTGGTATTATACAAATTAATTGAATTAAATAGTATGGTTTCACGGTTGAATGCCTTGTTTTTTTTGTTTTTTCTGGGTCTTTTGGCCTGTGATTATCCGGTTCAGGTCATTTCAGTTAACGATGCGGAAGGGATACTTCAAAACACCCGGGCCCCCGTAACCCGTTTGGTCAGACTGACTGATTCAGAATTTGTTGCAGCCCGGGAAAATCGGTTGGTATTATCGGAAGTCAATGGAAATCATTCCCAAACTTCTATCCCGGTCCAGTTATCAGAACAAAAAGGAGAGGGACTTTATCAAATTCTTTTTTGCATGCCTCCGGGGAAGGAGGGGGTGCGAAAATTTGAGCTTATTGAAACGGAGGAGGCCAATTCCTCTTTCGATGTAACTGCAAATATTAGTGATGATGGACAAGTAATCGTCAGCGAGGGGGAACACCGTATTTTGCAATACAATTATCAAACGGTATATGCCGAAGATGTTATCCGGGGGCCTGATGAGCAGGAGGAGGAGCATGTACGTTCGGACAGGGATACGTTTGTGTCGGCCAGTATTTATGCGGTTCCACGAAGTGATTACATTCATCCTTTGTATGGACCGGAAGGCGAGATGTTAACCCGGGACTGGCCCGATGGGGGCCACCCGCACCACCGTGGAATTTTCTGGGCCTGGCCGGAAGTGGAATATGGAAACAAAAAAGGAGATATTTATGCCCTTCAGAAAATTTTTGCAAGGCCTTCCGGTGAAATACGCCTGAGCAGTGGTCCTGTTTTTGGAGCCATTGAAGCCGAAAATTTCTGGATGTGGGAGGACCAGGAACCTCTGGTCAGGGAAAAGGCTGAAATAAAGATTTACCGGTCAGATGGCAACAGCCGGATTATTGACCTGACCCTTCACTTCCTGGCCCTGAAAGACAGCATCACCATTGCTACCCGCTATACCAACAGTTACGGGGGACTGAACCTGCGCATGCAAACTCCTGATTATCAAGGGATATCTTATTTCACCGATAAAGAGGAAGCCCGTCCCCAAAGGGCCTGGTCCGATTTCAGGGGGCTTTTTAAAGGTGCCCAGTCCTCCACCGGATTAATGGTTTTTCAGCATCAGGACAATCCGGAGTACCCGGGAGCCTGGGTGGATTATCCCAGTCTGGCCTGGGTGCAGCCTACTTTCCCCACACCGGGAACAAGGTATGCCTTAAGCCAGGAAATCCCCCTGGTTCTGAAGTACCGCCTGGTCATTCATAAAGGGAGTCAGCCCGGCGTCCCGACTTTTGAAAACCATTGGGATGCGTATCATTCAACAGATTATGACTTTTGAGAGTATTTTCTATTCAATCCAACTGAACTAAAAAAACTATTCATGGAGAAAAAAAAGAACCGTTCATTTTCGAGGAGAGATTTCATTAAGTCAACCTCTGCAGCAGCCATTACGGCTCCATTTATCGTAAACTCCCGGGTACTGGCAGGAACAGGAAGGACAGGGCCCAACGACAAAATCAATCTGGGCATCATTGGGTGTGGTGGATTGGGAAAGGCCAATCTGAACGCGGCCGCAAGCCATTCCCGGGTAGTTGTCACGGCTGCCTGCGACGTTTGGAAAGCGCGATTGGATCCGGTGGTGAACCAGTTTAAGGAATCCTGTACCGGTTATACCGATTACCGTGAACTGCTTCAGCACCCCGATCTGGATGCGGTCATAATAGCTACACCTGCGCACTGGCATGCCCTGCAGGCCATTGAAGCTGCCGAAGCCGGACTGGACATATACCTGCAAAAGCCTATGACTATGCATTTCGGGGAAAGTATTGCGGTAAGGAATGCCATCCGGAAAAACAATGTGATTTGTCAGATTGGGACCCAGATTCATGCCTCGGACCATTACCGAAGGATGGTTGAACTGGTGCGGTCAGGAAATCTTGGCCAGATTGGAACCGTAAGGACTTTTTTTGTCATGAATGAAGCGCCGCACGGGATTGGCAGCGGGCAGAGCACCCGCCAGGTTCCTGAAGGATTAAACTGGGATATGTGGGTTGGCCCTTCCCCCATGCAGTTGTATAATCCCAACCTGGTAAAAGATGCGTTTTATCATTGCTTTTGGATGGACTTCAGTGGGGGATGGACACCCGGTATGGCACCCCATATCACTGATCTGCCCATCTGGGCAATGAACCTGGATTACCCCACTGAAATCAGTGCCACGGGCGGAAGATTTATCATCAGGGATGATGGCGATGCTTACGATAACCATGAAGTTATCTGGCGCTATCCCGGCCTGACTATGACCTGGATGCAATCTTCCACCAATAGTTATGGCTTTGATTTTCTGCGTGGGCAGGAGAGCAGGCGAAGGCTGGGTATCTATTTCCACGGTGTGAATGGAACCCTGCTGACCGATTATTCGAGTCACCAGATTTTACCGGAAGGAGACCGCATGAAAGGAATGGAAACACCTTCCCCGTCAATTCCTCCTTCACTCGGACATGAGCTGGAATGGGTTGAATGTATCCTTTCGGGGGAACAACCTTCCTGTAATCCGGAGTACCATATCCGGGTAGATGCCCCCATAGCACTGAGTGTGCTCTCTATGCAACTGGGGAGGTCCATTAAGTTTGACCCTGCCACAGAGCAAATTATCGGTGATCCCGAGGCTGCACGCAAAGCCGTTCCTGTCTATCGTGCCCCCTGGAGGTTCCCGTCTGAGTATTTATAATTAAAAAATGGAATATTATGATGGAAAGTAACCGCAGGAATTTTATCAAAACAACCACAATGGCCGGAGCAGGCCTGAGTATATT